>JAYUGD010000569.1:0-1622 GCA_043767785.1 Zavarzinella sp.
GACGCCCGGCAGGTAGATGCCCGGCTCCAGCGTGACGACCATCCCGGCCTTCAACACGTCCTCGGAATTCCACCGGATGGCCGGGGCCTCGTGGACTTCGAGGCCCAACCCGTGCCCGAGGCCGTGGTTGAAATACTCGCCGTACCCGGCGTCTCGGATGTGGCCGCGGGCCGCGTCGTCCACGGCCCGGACGTGCGTACCGGGCCGCAGTTTTTCCGCGGCCAACGCTTGCGCTTCCGAAACGATGGTGTATGTCTTCCGCAATTTGTTTTCAACAGTTTTGGCCCGCTTGGCGGCCGGCGTGGGGATCACCCGCGTCAGGTCGGAGTGGTACTGCCGGGCCTCGGCGCCCCAGTCCACCAGCATGAACCACGAATCGGAAAGCGGCTTGTCCGTCACCGGGCAGTGGGGCAGGGCGGACCGCTCGCCGACGCCGACGATGGGCGGGAACCCGTGCCCGGACCCGCCGAGACGCTTAATGAATTGGTCGATCAGATCCGCGATGTCCTTCTCGGTGTCGTGCGGCCGGAGGAGGGCCTTCGCCGCGATGAAACTCTGTTCCGCGAGCCGGATGGCGTGGCGTAGGCGGTCGATCTCGTCGTCGTCCTTGATCGCCCGAAAAGCTTCCACCATGCCGTTCTTTGGCGTCAGGTTGGCCGTTTTGCACAAGTCCTTAAGCGTGTCGTACTCATCCAAGGTGACGCCGCTGGCCTCGATCAACAAATCACGCAGGCCCAGTTTGCCGACGACGCCCGCCGTCAGTTGGAAGGTATTGCGGTCGGCCCCGCGGACCTCGGCTTCCACGTCGGGGCACTCGTCCTGCAACTGAATGCGGAACCGCTCGTCGCTGAGAATCACGCACCGCTTGGGCGTCACCAGGAGAAAACTGGAATCGCCGGTGAAGCCGGTCAGGTAGCTGACGTTCACCGCCTTGGCGACCAGCAGGCCATCGACCTTGGCGGCCCGGACGGCCTTCATCAGTTCGGTTCGCCGACGTTGGAATTGGCGCATGCAAATCTTTCGCGCGGGGCTGTGCGGATGAGATAGGCGAATTCCGTTCGTAGAACATCCTGCGATGAATGAAGAGCAACTACGAGACGTGTTGGAGCAAGTCCGTCGCGGCACGGTGTCCGTGGCCGACGCCGTCACGCGCCTGACGGCCCCGGCGGTCGGCGACCTCGGGTACGCTCAAGTCGATCTCGACCGGCAGCGGCGCTGCGGCTTCCCCGAGGTAATTTTCTGCGAAGGCAAAACGCTCGATTGGGCCGAGGGCGTCGCCCGGCGGTTGGTGGCTGCCGGGCAGGATTGTTTCGGCACACGGGTTAGCGACGCCCAAGCCGCCCATTTGAAGGATTGTTTCCCGGCCGCGGAGCAAGACCGGCACGCCCGCACCTTCTGGCTGCCGACCGCGGGGCCGCGGCCCGCCCCGGCCGGCAAGGTCTTGGTCCTCACCGCCGGGACGGCCGATTTGCCGGTGGCGCAAGAGGCGTTCGTCACCGCCCAAGTGTTGGGCTGCGACGCGGAACTGGTCGCGGATGTCGGCGTTGCCGGCTTGCATCGTCTATTGCGGCAGCGAGACCGTATCGCGGCCGCCGATGTGATTATTGTCGCGGCCGGGATGG
>JAYUGD010000570.1:0-1621 GCA_043767785.1 Zavarzinella sp.
CAGAGAGCGCAGAGAAGACATTCTTAGAAATGCCTTTCCTGTATTTGTCTTCTCTGCGCTCTCTGCGTCTCCGCGGCCAATCGGTCTTTGTCTTCTTGGCGTCTTGGCGCCTTGGCGGTTCAAACTCTTCTCTTCATTGCCGCGGGCGGCCGCCTTGCCGGCCGCCGCCTGGCGGGCGGCCGTGCGGCGACCGTTGCTGTTGGCCGCGGCCTTGCGGCCGGCCCCTGTCCCCGCCTTCGGCGGACCGCGGCGGCGCCGGTTGGCGGTAATCAAAATCCGGCAGCGTGATCCGCGGCAGGCGTTGGCCGACTTGGCGCTCGATGCGGGCGAAGGAGCCTTCCTCTTCCGGCGACACCAGGATGAAGGCGTCCCCCTCGGCCCCGGCCCGGCCGGTGCGGCCGATGCGGTGGACGTAGTCTTCCGGCACGTCCGGCACGTCCGTGCTGACGACGTGCGTGACGTGGGCCACGTCCAACCCGCGGGCGGCGATGTTCGTCGCCACCATCACCCGGCACGCGCCTTTGCGGAACCCTTCCATCGCCTTCGTCCGCTGGGCCGGCGTGCGGTTGCTGTGCAGCTCGGCGACGGTCAGGCCGTCGGCGGCGATCACGCGGGCCAGCTTCTTCGCCCCGTGCTTCGTCCGCGTGAACACCAGCACGGACGGCATGTCCGACTTGCGCAACAGGTGCCGCAGCAGGGCGATCTTGAGGTGCGCCGGCACCGGGTACGCCGCCTGCGTGATGCCCACGGCCGTCGCGGCGACTTTGCCGATGCGCACGGCCACCGGGTTCTTCAGCAGGGCCTTGGCCAACTCGGCGATGACTGGCGGCATGGTCGCGGAGAACATCAGCGTCTGCTTGCGGTTGGGGATGCGGGCGCAGATGCGCTTCACGTCCGGCAGGAAGCCCATGTCCAACATGCTGTCGGCCTCGTCCAGCACCAGCACTTCGACGCCGGTGAACCACGCCTTGTGCTGGTTCATCAGGTCGAGCAGCCGGCCCGGCGTCGCGACGACGATGTCCGGCCCGGCCTTCAGCCCGCGCTCCTGCGGGCCGACCGGCCGGCCGCCGACGACGAGGACGCCGCTGATCCCCGTCCCCACGGCGAAGCCGCGCGTGGCCAGTTCGATCTGCTCGGCCAACTCCCGCGTCGGGGAGATGACGATCACGCGGATCGTCTTCCGCGGCAAGTCGAGCAGGCGGTGCAAAATCGGCAGCATGAACGCGGCGGTCTTGCCGGTCCCGGTCTGGGCGGTGGCCAGCACGTCGCGGCCGAGCAAGGCGGGCGGAATGGCCCCGGCCTGGACCGGGGTCGGGTCGGTGTACCCGAGGTCGCGGGTGGCCCGGACGAGCGTGGGGTGCAGTCCGAGTTTGTTGAACGGCATGTAGACTCCGGGGCCGCGGATCGCGGCCGTGTGAAAAAGACATTGTAGCCGGCGCGCGGGATTGGGGCCGGCCGGCTTTCTGGTCTACGGAGACCGGCCGCCCAGGGAAATCGCTTTCAATGCGCCCGCCCGTCGGGTAACTTAGGACCTGTCCAAAATCTACTCCGTGTTATTTGCTCGGGGGCGGATCGTATAGTTCCATTGCGGGCAGACATCATGGCGCGTCAATTGTAGGGC
>JAYUGD010000571.1:0-1620 GCA_043767785.1 Zavarzinella sp.
GGGGCCACCGAAGTCGAAGTCCGGGATTCGGCCGGCGATAAGCTGCTCTTCAAAGTCGGCCGCTCCGGCCTCCTGATCAAGAAAGATCAGGTGACGAACCCGGACGGGCAGGTCATCGGGCGGTACAAGGCCAAGATGTTGAGCATCGCGGGGGGCTTCCACGTCTACGACAAGGACGGCAAGCACCTCGCTGAGATTCAGGGGAAGATGCTCAAGAAGGAGTACAAGTTCGTGACGCCGGACAAGAGCACGGAGATGGGAACCGTCTCCAGCAAGTGGGACGGCTTCGCCAAGGAAATGTTCACGGACAGCGACTCGTACGTCGTGCAGGTCACGCCGAAGTTCGCCGACGACACGACGACCAAGATTCTGATCCTGGGGGCGACCATCGTGGTCGAGTCCATCTTAAAGAAAGCAGCCAAGAGCGATTGACGGGAATGTGGGCAGGGGTCGGCGGCCGCGCGAATCGGGCCGCCGACGCCGAGGGCGGTCAGTTACTTGCGGAAGGACCGCGGCGTCGCCTTGGCCACTTTGAAGGCCGTGTTGAGCCGCTTCTTCAACCGCTTCTTCGCGGCCTTGCGCCGGGCCTTGCTCTTCTGCATGTCACTTCTCCGAGGACGATGATTTTTCCAATCTCCGAGTTATAGGACTTTGCCCCGCGGATGCGAGACGGAAGTTTCGCCGCGGCGTCGCGAACGGCCGCCCGCCGCATACAACACCCCTCCCGCCCGTTCCCTCCCCGGAGTTCGCATGTCCATTCGCAGTTTGCTGGCCGCCCTGATGCTGGCCGCCCCGCTCATGGCCCAAGCCCCCAAGGGGCCGGTCGTGCCGGACGACGTGACCTTTGAGGCCGGCATCGAGTACGCCAACCCCGACGACCAACACCTTCAACTGGACATGGCCCGTCCCAAGACCGGGGACGGCCCGTTCCCGGCCGTCGTCTGCATCCACGGCGGCGGCTTTCGTGCCGGCACTCGGCAGTCCTACGACGGCCTGTGCATCAAGTTGGCCCAACACGGGTATGTGGCCGTCACCGTCACCTACCGCTTGGCTCCGAAGTTCCAATTCCCGGCGGCCGTCCACGACACCAAGGCGGCCGTCCGCTGGGTCCGGGCCAACGCGGCCAAGTACAAGATTGACCCGGAGCGGATCGGGACCACCGGCGGCTCGGCCGGCGGGCACCTCGCCCAGTTCCTCGGCGTAACAGCGGATGTGAAAGAGTTCGAAGGCACCGGCGGCAACCCCGACGTGTCCAGCAAGGTCGCCTGCGTCGTGAACGTGTTCGGCCCGAGCGACTTCACCAAGTCCTACGGCAAGAGCGTGGACGCCCACGAAGTCCTGCCGCTGTGGCTCGGCGGCAACCTGGAGACGGCCCGCCCGCAGCACATCCGCAGCAGCCCGCTCTACTGGGTGACGCCGAATGCGGCCCCAACGCTGTGCATCCACGGCACGGAAGACAAGTATGTGGCACACGAACAGGCCGTGTGGATCGTGGACAAGATGAAGGCGGCGAACGTACCGGCCGAACTGCTCACCCTCGAAGGCGCCGGCCACGGCTTCAAGGGCAAAGACGCCGAGACCGCCGACAAGGCCCTGATCGCCTACTTTGACACGCGGCTG
>JAYUGD010000572.1:0-4811 GCA_043767785.1 Zavarzinella sp.
TGTTTTCAAGGGTTTCGGGCCGTGAACTCGTACATGAAATACGTGCTCCCAATCATCATCTCTTTGGGTGTCTCCGCCTGGGGAACCGCGCAAGTCGACGATCACGTGAAGGAGCGATTTGCCGACGATTATCGGGCGGCGCGCGTCAAGATCGAAGCGGCGTTCGGGTCATTTGAGGTGAAAACACACCGGGCGGACGTCCAGCCGGCGGGTGGTCGCGTCCGCGTTTTCGAGCTCACGCACCGTTTCCGGGGAAATTGCTGTGCGACGGTCGGAACCGCGACCCTTTGCGAGGCCGACCAAGTGACGCCCGTTCGAGAAACTCGGTGGGGAGGCCAAGTTTCCAATTCGAAATACGGGTTCGATCTTCTAAAGGACGGCGACACTTACAAGCTGACAAAATTGATGATGTACGACTCGCCAGAACGGCCGTTAGACATCATTGGTGCATTGTACTCGATCCATGAATTGGCGATTCCGTTCACGCAACTGCATCAGGAACCCGGATTCGTATTCGAGAAATACGAAGACATCCAATACGGAGGACGGGCCGCCAAAGAATTAATCGTGTCGCGCCCGTTGCCCGCCAAGGTGACAAAACGTTATACGGCGGTGTTCGTCCCGGAATTGGCTTGGGCGTGCGTTTCGCTCAAGGCTTGGACGAGCGAGCGGCCGGAAGAAGAGTTGGAAACCCTCGCCGTCTTCGACGGCCCCGCCAACGACCTTCCCGTGCCGACAGCGTTTGATCTGCTCGCCTATAAGAACGGGGTGAAAAAACCGCTGGTCCATTTGGTCGTCACGGAATTTCGTCGCTTGCCGCCTCTGGACGAGAGTGAGTTCACGTTGAGCCACTACGGCTTGCCCGAGCCGAACGGCGTGACTTGGGAGCGGCCGGCCGGCAGGAATTACTGGTATGTTCTCTCGGCGGCCATCGGCCTGCTCGCCTTGTCGTTTGCGATCACCGCCTGGGTGCGCCGGCGGCGTGTCAAACCCACCGGAGCCGCCCCGTGAACCGCCGTCGCGCCTTCTCGCTGATCGAACTGGTCGTCGTGCTGGCGATCATGGCCGTGCTGACCGGCCTGTTGCTGGCCGGCGTGCAGCGTGTGCGGCGGGCGGCCGTCAACGCCGCCTGTCAGCACAAGTTGCGTCAGGTCGCGCTCGGATTGCACGCCATGCACGACACGAACGGCCAATTCCCGCCCGGCCACCGGTCTTACTTCCACCGCGACGTGATGCCGTACACCGGCTGGCCGCTTTCCCTGTTGCCCTACGTGGAGCAGGCCGGGCTGTACGACCAATCCCGGCAGGCGTTCCGGACGACGGTGTATCCGTTCGACGGCCCGCCGCACGTCGGCCTGGGGACGGTAGTTCCCGCGTATGTCTGCCCGGCCGACCCGCGAATCCAGACGGCTCAAGTCTCCCACCGCACGCATAAGTTGGCCGCGTTCACCAGCTATCTCGGCGTCGCCGGGGCCAATTACCGGTCGCGGGACGGCATCCTGTTTCAGAACTCGGCCGTGAAGATGGCCGATGTCACCGACGGCCTGAGTTGCACGTTGTTGCTCGGGGAACGCCCGCCGAGTCCGGACTTTCAATTCGGCTGGTGGTACGCCGGCATCGGCCAGCGGGGGACGGGATCGACGGACATGACCCTCGGCGTCCGGGAGGTCAACATTCAGCCGATCACGTCCGGGTCGCCGTGCGGCCCCGGGACGTATTCCTTTGGCGAATCGACGTTCGCGGACCCGTGCGGGGTGTTCCACTTCTGGTCGCCGCACGGCGGCGGGGCGAATTTCGCGCTCGGCGACGGGTCCGTCCGCCGGATCCGCTACGCGGGCGCCGGCCTGTTGCCTGCGTTGGCGTCGCGCGCGGGCGGCGACGGCGGAGACCTCCCATGATTCGAATTCTGTGCGCCCTGCTCATCGCCGCCGCGGCGGCCGTCGTGGCGTGGCGGCTAATGCCAAGCCGACCGGCGGACATGCCCCCGGCCGTGCCGGAAGAGGCTGTCGCGGTCGAGTTCCAGGACGCCGACCCGTCGCCGGTGCCGGCCGGGTCGCGCCGGCAACTCACGGTGTTGATCCACAACAATTTGGACCGCCCGATCCGGATTGTGGGGCACAATGACCTGTGTACGTTTTCGGCGTGCCTGCGCGGTGAAAAACAGGCCGAAACGACGGTCGGCCCGCGCGCCGTTTTCGCATACCCGATCGAAATGTTCGCGAACCAGCCCGGCGAAGTGGAAATCCCGTTTGAGATGTATTTTGACGCGGGGGTGTTACTCACCCGGACAGCCGTTTACCGTGGGAGGGTCGAACCGGACTGAATTCGGTTTGGCGCAACGCTCTTGTGTCGTCAATGGCTCGCCGGAGCCTGTCGATCACCGTCGTCGCCGCGACGGCGGCCGAACCCGAATTGAAGCCGCTGCGGCTCAAGGTCGGCGCCGACCGCCGCGAGGCGCTGGTACACTGGCCGGCGGCGGTCTGCGTGTACATGCAGGGGTTGCCGGCGCCGACGAAGAGCGACTCGGCGGGTCTAAAACCGGTCTGGCAGAACGCGGCCGACACCCAGGGCGACCGCGACCTCAAATTCTTCGACGCGGCGTTGGCCGAGGTGAAGAAGACCGCGGACGCGAAGCGGGTGTACGCGGCCGGCTTCTCGAATGGCGGCGGCTTCACCTACTTGCTGATCGCCGAGCGCGGCGGAGCGCTGGCTGGCATCGCCCCGGGCGGCATCGGCTCCGCCCGCAAGGCGAAGGACTTGAAGCCCATGCCGTGCCTCCATTTCGCGGGGCGGAACGACGAGCGGGTCGCGTTCGCGCGCCAAGAGGAGTCGATGGCGGCCGTCCGCAAGGCCAACGGCTGCGACGCCGCCGGCAAGCCGTGGCCCGGCGGCGGCAAGGTGTTTACCTGCACGCTGTACCCGTCAAAGACGGCCCCGTTCGTGTCCGCGGTCCACGACGGCGGCCACGAGGTCCCGAAGCCGACGGGCCGCCTGATCGCCAAGTTTTTCAAAGAGAATTGACTTACCCGGCCGCGACCGTCATTAATCAGGGGGAACGACACTCTCCCACCTGCGCGGACGGTCCCCATGAGAACCTTTTGCTTCGTGTTCCTGCTGCTGTTCGCCGGCGCCGTCGGGGCGTTCGCGTACTTCAACAACGACGAGATCACCGTCCGCCTCTTCGACTGGTCGGTGACGGCCAAGCTCTCGGTGATTGCCGGGGTCATTTACGTGGCCGGCATGCTCTCCGGCGGCACGGTCTGGGGCCTGTTGCGCCGGTCAGCGTCCACGGTGGCGGACACGCTGGACCGGCGGACGATGCCGTGAGGCGGTTTTCGCCGCCTCACATCACCTCGGCCAGTTTCACCAGCCGGCTGCGGTCTTGCCGCGACTTGGCGGCGGCGTGGACGATGGCGGTCACTTCCAGAATCTCTTGGTGCGGGACCGGCTCCTTGCGGGTCTTGGCCATGTCGCGGAACGTGGCGGCCATGCGGAACATTTCGTAGTGGTGGCCGTACCAGAAGTCCCCCTCGATGCCGGCCGTGAACTCGAACTTCCCCTTCTGGAAGTGGACCTCCGTGTGGCAGTACTCCCACTTCGGGTTCGGCCGGCCGAACCAGATGTGGGCCGGCATGCGGTCCGCGTAAGTCACGAGGGCGTGCCCGACGTCCTCGCGGGCGTACATGCTGACGGCCTCGACGCCCGGCCCCAACAAAGTCATCACCGTCCACGCCGGGTGTTGGCCGTACACCATCCAGCCGGCGTCCGAGTAGCCGCCTTGCACGCCGGCGACGACGAAGCGAATCGGCCCGAGTTCCCCGCTGTCCCGCTTCCGCAGCGCCGCCTCCATGCCCCACTCGTGGCGGAACAAACTGGACGACATCAGCGGGGCCTTGTTCTTCACGGCGAAGTCCAGAATCTTGCGCGTCCCGGCGACCGTCTCGCCGATCGGCTTGTCGCAGAACGTGGGCAGCCCCTTGGCCAAGCCGGGGGCGACCAAGTCGAAGTGGTCGTCGCCGAAGCCCGAGGCGTCCCCGAGCCAGACGGCATCGACTTCCTTGACCATCTCCTCAACGGACTTGGCGACCCGCACGCCGGGGAACGCCTTGCAGAAGTCCGCGGCCACCTTCGGGTCGGCGTCGTAGTAGTGCGTGATCTTGGTGTCCGGGAACGGCAACTGGTCGAACGTGTACTTCGGGTGCCGGGCGTACTTGCGGATGAACTCGGCCGACCCCGGATCGACCATCTTGCAGTACACGTCAAGGTCGATGACCGGGTGCAAATACTGCGCGAAGTGCCACGTGTGCCCGTTCCGCGGCTGCGGCTTCCCGCGAATCGCCGCCGAGATGACGCCGATGCGAAGCGGTTGGGCGGCCGACTTGGCTTCCTCTCCTTTGGCCGAGGCCGCGAGGGCAGTCACGCCCACGGCGGCCGTCGCTTGAAGCAGGCGGCGACGCGGGATCAAGTCTTCAGAACTCATGCGAACTCCTTCGGGGACGGTTGGCGGTCCTTGAGAATATCGCCTTCGCCCGTCAGGAACCACTCATTTCCCCGACGCACCCGCCGGATGAATTGTGAAGGTCTGCCAAATTGTCTGCCATTGCGCGCGACCCATTTGGCGAATTCTTGGCAATCCGGCCGGTTCGGGATAGCGACGCGCAGGGCTGGGGGATATTCGGTTGCGGTGGCGCCTTGCTCGAGCGGAGTTCGGGTGGGAGTAGCGTCTTTGATGCGGGCCCCGGCCGTTTACCTCACCCCCTAACCCCCTCTCCGAAACGGAGAGGGGGGACCAAACCAAAGACAGCTATCGC
>JAYUGD010000573.1:0-4809 GCA_043767785.1 Zavarzinella sp.
GACGTGTCTTGCCTTTGAAGAAAGACACGTCGGGCTTACGCCTCGACGCTCGCCGTTGACAGCGGCGGGGGCGATTGCCGTGGGAAGTCCGCGCTCCACTCCGAAGCGTCGCGTCGCGGCTAAACGAAGATTCTCTTCCTCCGCACATGGCGTCCCCCCGGCCGCCCGTGTTATAACATCCCCAACCAAAACCTCTTCTTTGGGACATTCCCCATGCCGACCATCTCCGGGCAGGCCCTCGGGCGCAAGAAGCCCCTGTTCGCGGACTACGCGGTGCCGTTGCCGGCGGCCGCCGACGCGGGCGAGTTCACGCTGCGCGACTTGTTGACGCACATCGTCTCGGCCGAAGTCGCCGCCTTCCGCGACCGGCAGGAAGAGCGCAAGTTGCTCAAGGCCCTGAGCGCGGCGCAGATCGCCGACGGGGTCGCCAAGGGGAAGGTGGACATGGGCGGGCGGGACCTAGGGCAGACCGTTGACGAGGCGGCGGCGATCGCGACCGCCATCGAGGCGTTCACGGACGGGTTGTACCTCGTCGTCTTGGACGGCGAGGAAGTGAAGCAGATCGACCGGCGGGTGACGGTGACGCCGGAGAGCCGCGTCACGTTCGTCCGCCTCGCCATGCTGGCGGGGGGCTGAACCCATGTTAAACCCCGCCAAGGCCCGCGAACAACTCGCCAAGCTCGCGGCCCCCCAACACGCCGAGGGCCGTCACACGCCGGTGCCGTCGTCGTCCCCGAGGTCGTGCCCAGCGCGCACATGATCCTTGCCGCCGCCGCCGCGGACGTAATCGGCGCCGCGGCCGCCCGAGACGACGTCGTTGCCGAGGCCGCCGTCGGCCCGGTCATCTCCGTCGTCCCCGGACACCACGTCCTTGTCGTCGTCGCCGGACAGGTCGTCGTTGCCGGCGCCGCCGTGAATCTTGTCCCGGCCGCTCCCCCCGTGGATCACGTCGTCCCCGTCCCCGCCAAAGGCGATGTCGTTGCCGGCCCCGCCGTCGATGGCGTCGTTGCCGGCCTCTCCGCGGAGGACATCGTGCCCGTCCCCGCCGGACAGTTGGTCGTCGCCGTCCCCGCCGAACAGTTTGTCGTTCCCCGTGCCGCCGTCGGCCGTGTCGTTCCCGGCCCCGGCGCGGATGACGTCGTTGCCGGCCTCGCCGGACAACGAGTCGGCCCCGGCCCCGCCGCGGATTTGGTCGTTCCCGGCCCCGCCACGGACCGACCCGCCGCCCGACCCGGTCAGCACCACGTCGTTGCCGTTGCCGGCGTCCACGGCCGTGGGCACGGCCACGGTGCGCAAGTCGATGCGGTCGTTCCCGCCCAAGGTGTCCACGCGCACGAGGGTCACGTCGGCCGCGTTCACCGAGGCGACCGGGTCGGCTTGGCCGTCGATCGTGATCGTCTGCCCCCGGACGGCGAGCGTCCCGTCGGCGTTCTGCGTGACGACAATCGCGTCGCGGCTTTCGATGCCGGTGACCGTCAGGACGCCGCCGGCCAGCGTGGCGGACGGCGTGCGGCGGTCGGACAAGGATTCGAGTTGGAGGACTCGCTTAGACATAAAAATCTCCGGAAGTGAAAACTAGATGGGCGACTATGGTACGCCGGGCGATTCGCAAAGATCAAGGGGGGCTGGAAACCGGCGGCTGAAACGTCCGGCTGGGATTCCTGCGTTGCGCGGCATTTCAGCAGGTGTGATTGGTCGGGTCACGGGCCTCGTCGACCCGACAACGGTGCGCCCGAGAAATCTTCGTACGCGGAAGAGCTTACCATTTATTCGCCAATTTTGTCGGTTGCGCGGCCTCATCGGGTCCGAATGGTCGAGACGGTTGCTCTAGCCTTGAGCGCTTTCCGACCCCCTTCAGGATCCATCCGTGCATCATCTTTTGTCGCGCCGTCCCGCCCGGCGTGGCCCTACTCGCCGATGCCTTCGGCTCGAAACATTTGAAGACCGTCTCACTCCCGCCGTGGCCACCTTTCAGCTCTCCAGCGATTGGGGCGCCGGGTTTGTCGGCGCCATTCGGCTGGCCAACGACCAGCCGGCCCCCATCGACGGCTGGCGGCTCGAATTCGATTTCCCCTACCAGATCACCCAGATCTGGAATGGCGTCATCGCGAGCCACGCTGGCGCCCACTACGTCATCGACGACGCCGGCTACAACCGCACCATCAACTCCGGTCAGGCGGCGGACTTTGGATTCGGCGGGTCGCCGGGCAGCGTCACCAATTTTCCTGATAATTACCTGTTGAACGGCGTGCCGCTGGCCAGCGGCCCGGCGCCGAGCGTATCCGTCGCGGATGTTTCCGTGACCGAAGCGGACACGACACCGGTCGTCGCCGGATTTGGCGTCACCCTGTCCGCCGCGTCGACGGGTCCCGTCATGGTCAGCTATGCGACGAGCAGCAGACGAGCCAAGACTGGCATCGACTTCGGGGCGGCGAGCGGCACGCTCACGTTTCAGCCGGGCGAGACGAGCAAGGTCATTCCGGTCAACGTCCTCGGCGACCTGCTCAACGAGTGCGACGAGACGTTCTGCCTCACAATTTCAAGTCCCGTCGGCGCCACGCTCGGGACGGCTCGGGCCACCGGGACCATCGTGGATAACGACCCATTGCCCGCGTTCAGTGTCTCCGACGTGACCGTGGTCGAACCCGATGGCAGCGCCATCGCCGCCGGCCCCTTGCACACGAGCGGGAACCAGATATTGGACGCCCGCAACCGAACGGTTCGGCTGTCCGGCGTCAACTGGTTCGGCATGGAAGGGACCACGTTTGCACCCGGTGGCCTCGGCGTCCGTGGCTATCGGGCCATGATTGACCAGATGCGCGATCTCGGGTTCAACGTGATCCGCCTGCCATTCTCCAGCCAGCTCTTCGACGCGGGCAGCACTCCCACCGGCATCAATTTCGCGCTCAACCCGGATCTTCAGGGGCTCAACGGCCTGGGGATCATGGACCGCATCATCAGCTACGCCGGCCAAATTGGCGTGCGCATTATCCTGGATCATCACCGATCAGAGGCGGGCAATGGCGCCGAAGGTAATGGCCTGTGGTACACGGGCGCGTATCCCGAAGCCCGGTGGATCGCCGATTGGCGAATGCTGGCCGAGCGCTATGCGGGCAATCCGACCGTGGTCGCGGCCGACTTGCACAACGAGCCGCACAGTTCCGCCAACTGGGGCGGCGGCGGTGCGACCGACTGGCGGCTCGCCGCCGAACGAGCCGGCAACGCCATCCTCGCCGTGAACGCCGACTGGCTCATCATCACCGAAGGCGTCCAGCAGGCCAGCTCCGGGTCGACCTGGTGGGGTGGCAACCTTTCGAACGCCGGAATGTACCCGGTGCGTCTCGACGTACCCGGCCGGCTCGTCTATTCGCCACACGACTACCCGGCATCGGTCTACCCGCAGCCGTGGTTTAGCGCGCCGAATTACCCGCACAACTTGTACGCCGTGTGGGACGCGTACTGGGGCTACCTGTTCCGCCAGGGCACCGCGCCGATTCTGCTCGGCGAATTCGGCAGCAAGTTGGAAACGACGTCCGACACCCTGTGGACGGACACGATTATCAACTACCTGTCCGGCGACCTCGACGGGAATGGCGCCAATGACCTGGGGCCCGGCCAACAGGGCGTAAGCTGGACGTGGTGGAGCTGGAACCCCAATTCGGGGGACACGGGTGGAATCCTTCAGGACGATTGGATTCACGTCCAGCAGGCGAAGCTCGACCGATTGACTCCCGTTCAATTCGGCGACGCCCCCCGACCGGCCCTGGCTACTTTCACGGTCACCCTGTCCGCCCCGAGTGGCCGAGCCGTCTGCGTCAACTATGCCACCGCCGATGGGACCGCAACCGCAGGGCTCGACTACCAGGCCAAGTCCGGCAAACTGAATTTCCTGCCCGGTCAGACGAGCAAGACCGTCAGCGTCCAGGTCCTGGCCGACGACCTCACCGAGTCGCCGGAGTCGTTCTACCTGCGGCTGTCGAACGCGCGTTATGCCACCCTCGCCGATGCCGAGGGTCTGGCCACCGTCCGCGACGTGATCGATCCGCCTCCGCCCGCCATCCTTGCCGGCGACGTACGGGTCACCGAGGGGAACAGCGGCACCACGGCCATGGTGTTCAAGGTCTGCCTGTCGGCCCCCTCCACGCAACCGGTGACGGTCCACTACGCAACGACCGGCGTTACGGCGACGGCGAACGGCGACTATTTGCCCGTGAGCGGGACGCTCACGTTCGCGCCGGGAGTGATGACCCAGTCGATTACGGTGCCGATCGTCGGCGATCTGGCCGCGGAAGATCTGGAAACGTTTCAGGTCGTCCTGTCGAACCCAACGAATGCAACGCTGGCGGCCGACCACGCCACCGGGACCATCGTGGACAACGACGCCCCATTGCCGGCCGGCATCGTGGTCGCGTTCACCGCGCGGTCCGACTGGGGGGCCGGCTTCGTGGCCGACATGTCGATCACCAATAACCGGCCGGCGGACATCACTGGTTGGACTTTGGAGTTCGACCTGGCCCGGAACATCACCAACATCTGGAACGCCGAGATCGTGAGCCACGTCGGATCGCACTACGTGCTGCGCGCGGCGCCGTGGAACCAGCGCATCACGGCCAACGGCGGCCGACTCGACTTTGGCTTCCAGGGGGAGACCGGTAACGTCGGGACGGGACCGACCGACTATGTCTTCAATGGGCTGCCGCTTCCCTGAACTGCACCCCCTGGTCCGTGTTGAATACCTCGGGGTGACCGCCTCGCAAGGCCTCGTCGAGCATGTCGTGGCGGAACGACCCGCCGAGGGTGTTGGACAGC
>JAYUGD010000574.1:0-1618 GCA_043767785.1 Zavarzinella sp.
GTTTCGGAGAGGGGGCCGGGGGGCGAGGTTGTTTTGGGCGGGAAGCCGTGACCTCACCCCCTAACCCCCTCTCCGAAGCGGAGAGGGGGAACCAGACACTCACGCCACAATCTCTTTCATCACCTTCGCCGACTTGTCCACGATGCGGATGGGCCGGCCGACATTCGAGTTGTTCGTCTTCAGGTGATCGACGCCCATCGCCTTGCAAAGGGTGGCCAGCAGGTCGGGCACGGTGGTCGGTTCGCCGTCCACTTTCGTGCCGTCGTCGGTGGTCTTGCCGACGGCTTGGCCCCCCTTGATGCCGCCGCCGGCCAGCACGGCGCTCCAGGCGTTCGGGTAGTGGTCGCGGCCCTTGCCTTGGTTGATGCGCGGCGTGCGGCCGAATTCCCCCATCCAGATGATCGTGGTCGATTCCAACAAGCCGCGGGCCGCGAGGTCGGCCATCAATTGGCTCCACGCGGCGTCGAGCATCCCGCACTGCTTTTGCACGGCGTCGAAGTTGCTCTGGTGCGTGTCCCACCCGCCCATGTTCACTTCCACGAACGGGACGCCGCGCTCGACCAGCCGGCGGGCCAACATGCAGCCTTGGCCAAAGAGGTTGCGGCCGTAGGCGTCCCGCGTCTTCATCGGCTCCTCGTGCAAGTCAAAAGCCTTGGCGCCGACGGACTGCATCAGCATCACGGCCCGGTCGTAGGCACTGCGGTGGCTGGCGAGTGACAGGTTGGGCCGGTCGGCGCCGAAGTGGCCGTCGAGGTCGCGGAGCAGGTCGAAGCGGGAGTCCGCCTGACCGGGGGTGACTTCCTTGGGCCGGTCGAGGTCGGCCACTTTCAGCAAGCGGTCCGACTGGTCGCCGTTCGAGGCGCCGAACCCCCCTTCGCCGACGACCAGCGGGGCGAAGTTCGGCCCCAAGAAGCCCGGCCCGAACGCCCCCTGCGAGAATGCCCGGAACGGGGCGACGCTGACGAAGTTCGGCAACTCGGCCGACGGGTCGCCGATCTCCTTGGACAGCAGTGACCCGAGCGTGGGGAACTGCAACACCCCCTGCGGCAAGTTGCCGGTGCGCAGGTAATACGTCGCCCGGCCGTGGTCCCCCTCCTTGGTAGACATGGACCGCACGACGGCCATTTCGTGGGCGTGCCGGGCCAACTTCGGCAGGTGTTCGCCGAACTTTAGGGCCGGCGCGCTGGTGGCGATTTCCTTGAACGGCCCGCCGTTGGCGTGGCCCGGCTTCAGGTCGAACAAGTCGATGGTGGACGGCCCGCCGCCCATCCACAGCAGGATGCACGCCCGCTTCCGCTGCGGATTCGCGGCCGTCTCCGCGGCCAGCCGCGGAAGCCAGCCGGACGCGGAGAGGCCGAGGCCGGCGGAGACGCTGAACCAGTCGCGACGGGAAAGAGTGGTCGGGGTCATGGGGAACTCTCGATCAATGACGAACGACATTATGCTGGTTGGATCGCACACAGTACGGCGGCCGGTCTTCGCCCCAACGGGGCGGGGGAAAATAGCAAGGTGCGGCCTCCGCCCCTGGACTTCCCGGCCACCAAATTTGTCTTTGCCCCAACGGGGCGCCGGTCGTCGAATACCGGCGCCCCGTTGGGGCAAAAACCAAATCCGTCGG
>JAYUGD010000575.1:0-1617 GCA_043767785.1 Zavarzinella sp.
GCTCGCCGGAGCCGCCCCCGCCGCGTTCCACGTCTCGGCCGGACTTTGTAGACTGATTACATATCCGCACCCGCCTTTCATCACTCAGGAAACCACCCCGATGCCGGCGATTCCGCTGAAGACTTTAGCCGTCCACTTGCGCCCGCAAGACAACATTGCCGTCGCGGCCAAGCCGATCCCGGCCGGGACGGACGTCCAAATCGACGGCCACCCCGTCCGGGTGCCGGGGCAGGTGAAGCTCGGCCACAAGTTCGCGGTGGTGCCGATCAAGGAAGGCGACGCGATCCTCAAGTACGGGCAGATCATCGGCTTCGCCGCTCGCGACATCGCCTTGGGGGAACACGTTCACGTCCACAACGTCAAACTCGGCACCTTCGAGCGGGACTACGCCTACAGCACCGAAGTCCCCGCCCCGCCGGGCGAGCCGAATGAATACCGCACGTTCATGGGCTACGACCGCGGGCCGGAGCGGTCCGTCCACCAGCGGTACGGCACACGCAATTTCATTGCCATCATCAGCACCGTGAACTGCTCGGCCGCCACCAGCAAGTACGTCGCGGAACGGCTCAAGGCCAGCGGGATCCTTAAGCAGTTTCCGAACGTGGACGGCGTCGTGCCCATTGTCCACAAGCACGGCTGCGCGATGGCCTACGACGGGGCCGACCACAAGCAACTCGACCGCACGCTGGCCGGGTTCGCCCGCCACCCCAACGTCGCCGCGTACATCCTCATCGGCCTCGGCTGCGAGAC
Organism: Zavarzinella sp.; assembly: GCA_043767785.1. Classification (GTDB taxonomy): domain Bacteria; phylum Planctomycetota; class Planctomycetia; order Gemmatales; family Gemmataceae; genus Zavarzinella. Next base: position 751 of record JAYUGD010000575.1, read on the forward strand.
CGGGCAGGCGTTGCACTTGGTCAACGGAGAAAACCTCGAACTCGTCACCATCGGATTGCCGCGGGCAAAGCCGCTCGTCCTCTCGATTCAAGAGACGGGCGGCATCGCTAAGACCGTGGAGGCCGGGGTGAAGGCGGTCGCCGAGATGCTGCCGGCCGTCAACATGTTCAAGCGGGTGCAACTGCCGGCCAAGCACATCATGCTCGGGACCAACTGCGGCGGGTCGGACGGCAACAGCGGCGTCACCGCCAACCCGGCCCTCGGCATCGCCAGCGACTTGATCGTTCAGCAGGGGGGGACGTCCATCCTCGGCGAGACCCCGGAAATTTACGGGGCCGAACACCTGCTCACCCGCCGGGCCGTCAACCAAGCCGTGGGGGAAAAACTCGTCGAGCGCATCAAGTGGTGGGAGTGGTACACGAGCATCTTCGGCGTGGAGATTAACAACAACCCGTCCTTCGGGAACAAAGAGGGCGGGCTGACGACGATTTACGAAAAAAGTCTCGGGGCCATCGCCAAGGCCGGCAGTACGGCCATGGTGGACGTGGTGCAGTACGCCGAGCCGGTGACGGCCAAGGGCTTCGTCGTGATGGACACGCCCGGCTACGACCCCGTGAGCATGACCGGCATCGTCGCGGGCGGGGCAAACGTGTTGGTGTTCACGACGGGCCGCGGCAGCGTGTTCGGCTGCAAGCCGGCCCCATCGATCAAAGTGGCGACGAACACGCCGCTCTACAATCACATGCTCGGCGACATGGACATCAACGCTGGCCGTATTCTGGACGGCGTCCCGGTCGAGGAGATTGGCAAAGAGATTTTCGAGATGATTCTTTCCGTCGCCAGCGGCGAGAAAACCAAGAGCGAATT
>JAYUGD010000576.1:0-1614 GCA_043767785.1 Zavarzinella sp.
CCAAGCGGGCGAAGCAACTGCTCGACAGCGGCTACGCCAAGTTGACCGCCTACGAGTGCCCGGACACGCCGACCAAGGTGCGGCAGGGCTTCGAGTGGTTCGGCTCCCCGGACATGGCCCACGAAGCGTTGACCGCCTACGGCCTGCTCCAGTTCAAGGACATGGCGAAAGTCCACCCGGTGGACCCGCTGATGGTGAAGAGGACCCAGGACTTCCTGTTAAGCCGGCGGGACGGCCAGGGGGGCTTCCGCCGCAACCCCGCCGCCTGCGACAGCTTTGGCGGCGCCCCGAAGCACACGACCGACGCCTACATCACGTGGGCGTTGGTCGAGAGCGACCCGGACAACAAGGAGGGCCTGGACCTCAAGAAGGAAATCGCCGCCCTCAAAGCCCAAGCCCTGAAGGCCGACTCCCGCGAAGCGAAGGATTCTTACTTCGTGGCCTTGGTGGCCAACACGCTCTTGCTGCGGGACGACCGCGAGACGGCGATCAAGCTGATGGGCGAACTGCAAAAGCGGATGACCAAGGACGGCGCCCTGCAAGGGGCCGAGACGAGCATCACGCACTCCGGCGGCCGCGACTTGGAAATTGAAGCGACCGCGATGGCCATGCTCGGCTGGGTTCGCGTGAAGGAAGTCTCCTTCGCCCCGACGGTGAAACTGGCGACGACGTGGATCAGCCAACAGCGCGGCGGCTACGGCGGCTTCGGGTCCACGCAGTCCACGATCATGGCCCTCAAGGCCCTGATCGCCCAAGCGAAGGCGACCGCCCACCCGGCCGAGGCCGGCGAGATTGCCGTCTCCGTCGGCGGCAAGCGGGTCGGGACTAAGAAGTTCACCGAGAAGGACGTGGAGACGATCACCCTCGACCTCGAAAACGCGGAGACGCTGTTCAAGGCCGGCGAGAAGACCGAAGTGCTGATCGAAACGACGACGAAGCACCCCTACCCGTTCTCGCTGGGCTACACCTACACGTCGCTCACGCCGGTCAGCGCCGAGAAGTGCGAAGTGCGACTGACGACCAAGCTGGCGACGGCCGAGGCCAACGAAGGGGACTCGGTGCCGTTGAGCGTGACCGTACAGAACCTGAAGAACCAAGGTCAAGGGATGACCGTGGCGATCATCGGCTTGCCGGCCGGGATGAAAGTCCCGACCGACATGAAGCAACTGACCGATCTTCGCGAGAAGAACGTCATCAGCTACTTCGAGATCCGCGGCCGGGAAGTCGTGCTGTACTGGCGGAACATGGCCCCGAACCAGAAGACCGACCTGACGATTGACTTGGTGTGCGACGTGCCCGGCGAGTACCGCGGGCCGGCCAGCCGCGGCTACCTGTACTACACGGCCGACCACAAGCACTGGATCGAGCCGCTGGCCATCAAGATCAAGCCGCTGGCCCCGAAGGAAGACACGGTCGCGGCCAAGTAAGGCGACGGGATCACCGTGACGTTCGGGAGGCTTCTCCGGGTTCGGAGGAGCCTCCCGGCGTTTCCGGCCGCGTCACTATTCAACAGATCACAAAGGCGGTCATTCAACCACCCTGACTGGCCGATGGATGAAAGTGACGACATTGGACGGAATCCCGGCGAGCGGGGGGCGTCAGCCCCCTGTCTTC
>JAYUGD010000577.1:0-12853 GCA_043767785.1 Zavarzinella sp.
GAGCGGTTGATCGAGGAGTTGGAGTTCCACGAGGTGAAGGCGGGCAAGCTGTCGCTCTCCCTGTGGACGAAGGACGGGGAGACGCTCGCCGCCAACGCGCCGCTGTATTCGCACACCGACCGGTTCGACGAACTGCTCGACGCGTTGCTCATCGCCTTCCCCAGGTGCTGGAGGCCGGGGATCGTGGTGACGCACATGCACCTGCTGGCCGGGAACCTGCGCCGGCCCGGCTTCGTCCAGCGCGGCCTGTTCGACGCGCCGGACACGGCCGGCCTGGCGACGGCTAAGCGGGACGTGAACGACCGCCTGGGCCGGTTCGCCGTCCGCAGCGGGGCGACGCTGTTCCTGCCGGAGATGTACCGGGACCGCAGCCACAGTTACGACATCTGCGACGTGCGCGGGAAGGTGTGCTTTTAAGTGTGTTCCGTCGTCGCCGTGGACGTTTCGACCCTGCCGTTGGCCCTGCACGAGGCGTGCGACCTGCGCCGGCGGCTCCACGACCGGGGCGGGGGACAGCACGAGGTGTGGTTCGCGTTCGCCGACCCGGACGCCGTGCTGCCCGTCCTGGACGGCGGCGTCGTGAAACTGGCCCGGTGGGGATCGAAGGACCGAGGGGGCCGGTTGCCCATCGGCGGGTGGACGTGGCGGCAGTCCGTCGAAGAGGGCAAGTGGAGCGCGCTCGGGTGCGAGACGGAACCCGTCCGCATCCTGGCCGACTTCGGCCACGAACTGGGCGTGTGGTATCCGGTCACGGAGGGCATCCACGGCGTGCTGGTCCGGCCCCCCGGTGACGCCCCGCCCGTCGTGTACATGGTCTGCGAACCGGCGACCCGTTACTATCGGGTGATGACCAAGAGCGACCGGATGCCGTCGCTGGTCAACGAGGTGATTTAGGTTTCGACGGAAACCGTGTGCAGTCCGACCAAGGCGTCTGCTGAGGTGTTGCGGGAATTGCTTGGCTCACATGACCGGGAACTGTCTCTTCCGCCAAGCAACGAGAGTGAGCATCATGAGGATCATCGCCACAACGAACAGGCGGCCATACGGCCTCGTCGGCCGGCTCTCCCGCCGTCGGGCATCGACATCCCCCGGTGTCATTGTCAGCCCTATTGATGAGTGTGCTTTTCCCGGCGAGAACGCATACCCCGCGAATGCTGTCCGGATCATGTTGGCGATCGCATTTTCCATTGGTGTCCGCAGGTCGCGCACTGGTATTTCGTCTCCGTCAGAGGCGGCTGGTTCTTCTCCGCGTCAGCTCCGATCCATTTTCGCCCCCGGAACCGATAGTCGGTGCTGGCGCACTTCGGACATGACTTGTCCGGTTTCACTGCCTGAATCATGAACGCGGCGGCCTCCGGATTGCAAATTGGGATCATTCGGTCAAAGTCGGGCGATCCAGGGCATGGAGAAGTCTGTGTTCGCCAAGATCGAAGCCAAATTGCCTCTTACCATACTCGGACCAAGGCTCCGCATCTCCAAATTCTTGCGGGGAGTGAATTCACCTTGGCGAACGGGTGGCACGATTTAACATGCGTATGAAAGAGAGGGTTTTTTGCGGGTTGGCCGTGAGAAACGCATGCCTCGAAATTTGAGGAGATCTCCAAAAATGAAGGTTGGTGGAGATGGAGTCGGGAAAACCCGTTTTCGGCCTTCCAGCGTGGTCACAGGGCCTGTAAGAGGCATGGTGATCGCTACCAAATCACCAGAATCCCCATCGGATGCCGAAATTAACAATTCCAACCTATGTAATATCTAATAAATATAAGATCGTATGCTCGGTTTTGCTTGTTGACCCGAGGTTTCCAAGAGTCTTCGATCACTGGACACTTACAGAATCGGGTTCACAAATTCCAAGTCAGATCGTTGACTTTGCTTTCCGTTTCCGGGAGTCTTGTTCTCGCCACCCGACCGCTCGCCTTTTCCGGCGAATCGCCCGACAGGGAAGCATGCTCCGCTTACCAACACATGAACCCACCCTCCGACAACAAGGCCCTCCATGACCGCGGCAGGCGATTTGTCAGATGCGTTGAACGAATACTGCCAAGGGTCGGGGATGAAAACGCGGCGATCATTCAATCCGCCGAGGCGGAGGGCGAAGGTGTCAAAGAATTCCGGGTCGCATATGATTTCGCCCGTGACGTGGCGGCGATTGAGCTGATCGTTCCCGGAGCGAGCAAGACCGTACGTCGCGGCGATCATCCTCACCTGACTCCGTCGATCGTGTTCAAACTCCGGCGTGAGTCGGCGGATCGAATCAAGAAGGCAATGGCGCAAGCCTCGCGGGGTCTTCACCCGTCGGCTCCAAAGCCGCCGTTGGGTTTGAGCCCGGAACAGGCGTTATGGCACTTTGATCTGAGCCGTCTTCGCAAGGCGGTCAGCCTTTTGGAACAAGTGGGCAACACTACAGGCCATCGCGGACACGCGGAACAGACCAATCTGTCGGTTCAACTGACTGCCATATGCTCCATGATCGACGCCATGAGGCTGATTTTGGGAGGCGACCGACGAGGGGCCTCGGTCTGCGCGGAACGTCCGGGAATCAACGGCGTGTCCGGCCCCGTCAGGAAAATCAAAGAAGCTCGAAGATTGGTCGGGAATGTCACGGGGGATTTGCTTCGGGCCGCTCACACGAGATCGCTCGATCCGATTCGTGACGAACTCTTCCAAGTGCTTCAGGCAATGCTCACCGTGACGGAAGCCATCCGAGAACAAAACCCGTTTCCGGTCAAAACCGTCAAACCTCCGACGGCGAGGGATGCCTCCCTCGGTCCAACCGACCTGCCGGGAACGTATGTGGCGGTGCTGGCTGTCGAACAAGCGGGAATCGCGCAATTCGCCCGACTGGGAACATTCTGGTTTCCACGGGGATTTCTGCTCTACGTCGGCAGTGCGTTCCAAAAGCATGTCGGGGTGGCCGGGCGAGCCATGAGACACCTCAAGAGCACGGGGCCGCGACTTTGGGGATTGGATTACCTGCGGGGATTCGCCAAGCCGGCCGAGTTGTGGTGGACGCATCATCCGGACAAACTGGAGTGCGCCTGGGCAAGAGCCCTGGCCGGGATGCCCGAATACTGCTGCCCGGCTCCGCTGGCCGGGGCGAGCGATTGCAACAGTGGAAAGCCGCCGCCAGTTGGCGAGCCGGAATTGCAACAATGCCCCGCTCATCTGTTTCATGCCATCGACATGCCGTCGGTCAAGGCGTTCGCCAAACAATTGGGGCGCAGCGGGTCGGGGGGGTATGAAATCCGCCGCCGGGAGTGGTCGGAAAGCCGGGGCTGGCCGGACGTGGAAAGTACGGGCTCATCGGTCGAAAACGACTGGCTCGATGTGTCTTGGTGAATGCCTTCGTGTGACACTTGGTCTGGCGAGATCAAACTACGCGGTGTTGCGACAGATCACATTTTTAACGTAATTTGCAGTTCCAGAATTGCCCCATCGAGTCGGCGGCCGGCACCATTTCGTCAAACGGTCCCGAGCTTCCCCGCGGTATCACGACGACTTGGGCCGGCGTTCCAGCAGGCGGTCCAGTTCCGCCGCGAACGCCGACAGGGTTGTTCCGAGGGCGGCGCACATGACGTGCAATTGAAGAACGTCCAGCCGGGTTTCGCCCCGCTCCACCTTGCTCACGAACGTTTGGGTCCCCTTCAGCTTCCGGGCCAGGCCGGCCTGCGTCAGCCCGGCTTCCTCCCGAGTCCTGCGGAGCAGGTCGAGGAAGATGGCGTGTCCACGGCTGTGGATGGACTTTTCCATGCGACCGATTGCGGAGTGAATCGCCGCATGCTAAAGTCGGGGTTGGAATAGTCAAAAATTGACTATTCCAAGACGGGCTTCTTGTGGCGGTCGGTCGCGGATGACTCCCGAAAGGTTGCGAACCTGACCATGGTGCCGGGAACGGCCGGACGGGCGGGTCAAGCCGGCGGATGATTCGCAAGGCCGTGTTCAACCCGATGCCGTCGTCCGTGGTTTGGGACGGCTTGCCGGTTGTGTGCCGAGCCCGAACCCCCGTGACCGGACCGCCCCAAAACAGGCTTTCACCCGACCAACGAAGGATGACATCTCATGATCTGGCTCCGGCTGGCGGGCGAAGTGACCAACTGGTCCTCCTGGTTGTGGCAGAACCGCGGCGAGTTTGACTCCGTTATTCGAGGGATTACGGACGTCGGCGATTTCGCCGCCAAGGCAATTTCCGACCCGAATGGAGCCGTTCGCCGGTCCGGGAACATGCTTCTTTTCGGCCAGCCGGATGGCGGCCAGAAAATACTCGGGTTCATCGAACAGACGGGGCCGCGGATCGAGGCGATCGAGCACGCGGTTGACGGCCTTCAGGCCGGCCAGGTGGCCATTTCCGCATCGCTTGCCACGCTCCAGCAACTGTCGATGGTGACGCTCGGCCTGTCCGCCCTGACGCCGCTGGTGCTCATGGCGCAGTTCCTCGCCCTCAACCGGAAACTGAACGCGCTCCAACGGGAGTCCGCCCGATTCTACAAGAAGTTCGACGCATCCATGGCGTCCGATTTGCGGGCCGGGCTGGACCTCATCAGGCAGGGCCATGACTTGCTCGAATCAGACGATCGGTCAAGTGCCCGAAACCGGCTGGAAGCCGCCCTGCCGCTGTGCATCCGCAGGATGAAATATTACTCCGAGTTGCTGGGCGACGAGTTGAACCGGAAGAAGGCCAGCGTCCCCGAAGTCCGACTGCTCAGCCGGTATCTTTCGGTCGCCGTGCTCGCCGTGGCAAGCAGCCAGACCGGGTTGGAACAGGACCGACACGCCTTCGCCCAATCCGGACAGGAACTGGACCTGCTCGGGCAGGCCACGAAGTTGGTGTTCCGTGAGACGGTCGGCCGCGACCTGCCCGGCCTCGTGCTGCCGGTGATGCGGGAGCACGGCGTCACGATCGAGTTGATCGCCGGGTTATACCGCCAGGCCCAGGACGCCGGGGCGGTTGACCCGTCCGTCGATTGCGCCGTTTCGGGCTGGTTCGAGGCGCACCGGGACGCGATTGTTCGTTCCGGGTCATCGGGGTGGTGGGGTTGGAAGCCGCAAAACCTGCTCGCCAGCCTCGGCACCGCCTCCGCGGCCGTCGAGGAGACAAACCGTGTGCTCGGGCTCTCCCGGATGGTTCAGCACCTTCGAGAGGCGGGAAGAACCACCGCCGAAATCATGCAAGAGTTCAGAACCAACGTCCCGAGCCAAAAGACGGACTCCCCGCCCTACGCCGTCTGGGGGCTGGGCGAAAGCCGTTAATCAAGCCGCCAGCCTCCCCGCGGCCGGGGCCGGGACTTGCCGCCGGGAACTCCGGCGAGGGCGCGTTGTTTTCTTCACAACTGAAGCCTCGTTCCGGCGGCTGAAACCGACTTTAGGAAGGAGCGCGGTCACGCGGTCGGCAACCTTGCCCGGCCACCCGCCGTCGCCGGCATGCCGCACCGCGAGACCCGCCGGGTCATCCTCCTGCCCTCGACCGCCGCGGCCGCGGCATTGGCTGGGCCGCCCGCGCGTCCGGAGCCGCCATGACACCCCCATCTGCTGCCTGCGGGCGGCAGTTTGTCGGCCGCCGAGGCGGAGCTCATCGGCGGCCCGGTCCGCCTCGCCGAGTGGCGGTACGTCGGGTCTGGTGGCCGGCAATGGACGGCGACGCCGGCGTACCGGCAGACGCCCGCGGACGTGTTCGCCGAGGAGGAGCCGCGCCCCCTCGATCCACCCGCGGCCGAAGGCGGGGATCGGGCAGCAGGCTTTAATCGTCCGCACGGACGACGGACGCATGCCGCGGGCGGCGTCCCGCCGCCGCACCTCCCCGTCACCTCGGCGTCAGCCGGGCCGGGTGACGGGCAGGTGCCGAAGGGTCCGAACGCCAACCGCAGCCGCAGTTGATGAGTCGGGCGGGTGACGAGGAGGCCGCCCGCTACCCGCCCGGCACGCGGGCGGCGATGCCCTTCTTCGGATGAGGAACGCCCCGGTGCTCCGCGAACAACTTCGGCAGCGACGAGCCGCCGACAAGACCGCGAAGCCCCTTCCGCAAGGCTTGATCGACGTTGAACCATCGTTCGCCGCCCGAGCCTGGGATGCCCTGCTCCGAACACCGGCATGTCGGCCATTCGCCGTGGGCGGCGTGGTGGGCTTCCGCCCACCCGAGGATTTGCCCCGCGGCCAGCGGCGGCAGGCGGCCCACATTCCGCACGCCGCGGTGTTCCGCAAGCAGGTCGAACAGCGTTTCGGTGCCGGGGAAGCCGCGGAGTCCGCGGGCGATGTCTTGGATGACCTTGCCCCAGGTCTCCCCGCCGGAGCCGGGGATCTCCTCCGGCCAGTGCTTTTGCTTCGGCCACTCACCCGTTCGCTCGTGGAAGGCGTCCGCCCAAGCTAGCACTTGGTTCACCGTCAGGGGTGGGAGATCGGCTAAGTTGCGAACACCTCGATGTTCCGCGAGGACTTGCGGCAGCGACGACCCGCCGGGCAGTCCCCGGACGCCCGAGCGAAGTGCGGTGTCCACGGCCAGCCATGTCTCTCCGTTCGTTCCGGGGATGTCGCTCGGCTTCGTCTTGAGCTGCGGCCACGCGCCTCGCGTCGTGCGGTGCGCATCGGCCCATTCGAGGATCTGCGGGACGTTGAGGTGGGGCAGCCCCTTCCTGTTTCGCACTCCCCGCCGGGCGGCAAGCAGTCGGGCGAGCGAGGAACCACCCGGCAAACCACGATTGCCCTTTTGCAGTGCCCCCGTGATCGCCGACCACCGCTCATTGCAAGAGCCGGGGACCGCCCCGGAATCCTTCCGCGGCCAGCGGCCGTTAAGGTCGTGGTAGGCGTCGGCCCACGCCAGGATTTGGTCCTCAGTGAGGGGGGTCGGGGTCCACAGTTTCGTGTGTTTCCGTCGGCGGCGCATCGGCTATGGCTGCAAAAAAATGAATCAAAGAAGTCAGTCGCTTTGTTGTCCTGTGTCCCACCTAATCTTTCTTACAGAGTCCGGGCGCGGGCGATTACCGGGCGGCCATCTTCTTCCGCCAATCGTTGAACCGCTTCAACTCGTCGACGGAGCGATCGACGGGGGCCGGTGCCTGGACGACGTCTTTCGTCGAACGGCAGTGGTGGAGCGCGAAGTACGAAGACGTGTATTTGCAGGACTACGAGTCGGTGCCGGAGCTCGAGCGCGGCCTGCGGGCGCACTTCCAATTCTACAACGAGGTCCGGCTTCACCAATCGCTTAAGAACCGAGCGGGAAGGCCCGAAGAGCAGGCGACACAGCAGCTAAGATTCGCCAAGTATTGGTCTTGCCAATGAGGTCCAATGCACAGATTATCAATACTTAGGTCAATCAAGTCGAGCAACCGATCGCAGCATGATCTTTTTGGGGCTGGGTGCAACTCAGCACCTTGATCGGCTCATCGCTGCATTACATAGTCCGCAAGCCGACGTCGCAACTCGGCGGCCACTACCGGAGCGGTTATGAGCAAGAAGAACGAAAAGGAGCAACGCCGCAAGAAGAAGCTCCGGGAGCGAGAGCCGGCGAAGAAGCCACGCACCGCCATCATCCACGAGGGCGGGGAGCGGACCGTCATCCGACAAGGGAACACAAAGGGCTACGACGTCGAGATGATCCGGGATTTCCTGGACCACCTGCTCTTGGAACTTCGGGTTCAGCACTACGAGCACCAAAAATTGTTGAAAACCCTCGGTGCGACCGACGACCTCGGCGCGACCACGCGTGCGATGGAGACGATCTCGGAGCCCCTGGCGCAGCAATTCGTCAAATTCCAGACGAAGTACCAGACGGCTCTGACGGTGAGCAACTCCGTCGACGCCGCGAACGCATCCGACGCCGAAGCCAAGGGCGTCACCACCTTCGTGGTGGAGAGCCTCATGGCCAAGCGGGATGAACAGATCGGCCACTTGGAGGCCCTCAAGGAGCTGTTTGAGGAGTCACTCCAGTGTGCCAAAATCCCGTTCGGCGTTGACCGGTACGGCAACCCGATTCAGCCCCGCCGCGTTTTCAACGTCCGAGAAATGTCTGACAAGGCTTTCGTCGCCAGCCTCCCGACCTACGAGGAACTTCTTCCGCTATTCGGCAGTCATGACTTTGCCAGCGAAGAGGGGGTTCGGTTCCTCAAAAACCATGATCGGAAAGTCCCCATCGTGGCGACCGGGGGCGACGAAAATGTCAGCGTGGCTCTGTACGGGGCCGACATTGTGGAGCGACTGAAAAAGGCCGGTCAGGACTCCACGCCGGCGGTCACCGTCACGGTGAGTAGCTACAGCGAACTTCAGTTCGTGATCGCCGCGATCGCCAAATTCGTCGGTGTGCCGTCGACGAGCGCGGAGTGTTGGCACCATCTGTGACCCCCTTCGGCGGCAGGGCGAGCGTCAAGCAATACCGGTCGGCGTCCATATGGCAACTCATCAACGCCTCTTCTTCGTAATTTGACCGACCCGCCGCAGTACCCGTCAAACTGTGGCGAAGTTTAATCCGACGTGGATGCTAATCTCCTTGATCGACTTCCCGCCGGCGTGCATGTCCAAGATGGCTTGCCTGTGCGCCCCGGAAGCCAGACACTCGTGACCTGCGGGCCGGAGTGCGGCGATGCCGCACGCGGAGTTGAACCAGGACCGCCCGGCCGGTGTCGTACCTGGAATGCGACTGTGAGGTCGGGGCCGCGCCGCCTCGGAAGGCCCGAAGCATGCTGCTGACGATCTCGACGACCCGTCGCCCGGCGACCGACCTGGGCTTCCTGCTCCACAAGCACCCGGACAAGGTCCAGTCCTTCGACCTGAGCTTCGGCCAGGCCCACGTCTTCTACCCCGAGGCCGGGGCGGAGCGATGCACGGCGAGCCTCATGCTCGACGTGGACGCCGTCGGCATGGTCCGCGGCAAGAACCCCGACCAGAGCTTCCTCCTCGGCCAGTACGTCAACGACCGGCCCTACGTCGCCTCGTCCTTCATGAGCGTGGCCGTCGCCCAGGTCTTCGGCTCGGCCCTGCACGGCCGGTGCAAGGACCGCCCGGCGTTGGTGAATGCGCCGCTGCCGCTCGAAGCCCGGCTCGACGTGCTGTCGGTGCGCGGCGGCGAGGCCGTGCTGCGGGCCATGTTCGAGCCGCTCGGGTACGAAGTCGAGGCCGCCCGGCACCCGCTCGACGAGCGGTTCCCCGAGTGGGGCGAAAGTCCGTACTTCTCCGTGGCCGTGCAGAAGACGACGACGCTGAGCGAACTGCTGACGCACCTGTACGTCCTCATCCCGGTGTTCGACACGCGCAAGCACTACTTCGTCGGCGACGACGAGACGGAGAAGCTGCTCGCCAAGGGCGAGGGGTGGCTGGCCCGGCACCCACAAAAAGAAGAGATCGCCCGCCGTTATCTGCGCTTCCAGCCGAGCCTGTACCGGATGGCCCTGAGCCGCCTCGTCGCCGAAGAAGAGCCGTTGGATGGGGAGGAAGAAACGCCCGAGCCGGCGAAGGCCGAAGATACGCTGGAGACGCCGCTCAGCCTCAACGAGCAGCGGCTCATGTCGGTCGTGGCAGCCTTGCGGGCGAGTGGGGCCAAGCGGGTGCTCGATCTCGGCTGCGGCGAGGGCAAGCTGATGCGCGAACTGCTCAAAGACCGGCAGTTCGAGGAAGTCCTCGGGATGGACGTGGCCGTCCGCACCCTCGAAGTCGCCGCCCGCCGCCTGAAGCTGGACCGCCAGCCCGACCGCCAGGCGAACCGGGCGAAGGTGATCCACGGCTCGCTGATGTACCGGGACGCGCGACTGGCCGGGTTCGACGCGGCCGCCGTCGTGGAGGTCGTCGAGCACCTCGACCCGCCGCGGCTGAAGGCGTTCGAGCGGGTGCTGTTCGAGTTCGCCAAGCCCCGGACGGTCGTGCTGACGACGCCGAACGAAGAGTACAACGCGGCGTGGGAGACGCTCCCGGCCGGCCAGTTCCGGCACGCCGACCACCGCTTCGAGTGGACGCGGCCGGAGTTCCAGGGCTGGGCGACCGGCGTCGCCGCCCGGTTTGGGTACGCCGTGCGGTTCCTCCCGGTCGGGCCGGAACACCCCGAGTACGGCTCGCCGACGCAGATGGCGGTGTTTCAGAAGACCGACGCCGGGGAAGGGGTGACGACGTGGAAGCCGTAGTCTTCGTGGGCCTTCAGGGGGCCGGGAAATCGACCTTCTACAAGGGGCGGTACTTCGCCACGCACGTCCGGGTCAATCTGGACATGCTCAAGACCCGGCACCGGGAGCGGCGGCTGATGGAAGTTTGCATCGAGACGCACCAACCGTTCGTCGTGGACAACACGAACCCGAGCCGGGCCGAGCGGTCGGTCTACATTCAGGCGGCGAAGGCCGCCGGCTTCCGGGTCGTGGGCTGCTACTTCCAGTCCCGCGTCGAGGACTGTCAACGACGCAACGCCGCCCGCGAGGCGGCGCACCAGGTGCCGTTCAAGGGCCTCCTCGGCACGGCGGCCCGGCTGGAACGGCCGAACCTGGACGAGGGCTTCGACGACCTGTTCTACGTGCGGGTCGCCGCTGGCGGCGAGTTTGTGACCGAGGGGTGGCAAGATGAAGTTTGATGAACTCGACGCGAAGATGCGGGTGTTCGAGACGGCCCACGACTTGTGCGTGCTGCCGGGCCTGTCCATGGTCGCCCGGTTGGACGGCCGCGGCTTCACCCGGCTGACCAAGGAGGTCCACCAGTTCGAGGCCCCGTTCGACGCCCGGTTCCGGGACATGATGCTGGCGACCGCCGAGCACCTGATGGCCGGGTGCGGCTTCAACGTGGTCTACGGGTACACGCAGAGCGACGAAATCTCCCTGTTGTTCGCCGCGGACGAAAACGGCTTCGGCCGAAAGCTGCGCAAACTGCACTCCGTCCTGGCCGGCGAGGCCAGCGCGAAGTTCTCGCTGCTGCTGGGGGCGATGGCGGCCTTCGACTGCCGCGTCTCGCAACTCCCGACGGCAGGGCACGTCGTCGACTACTTCCGCTGGCGGCACGAGGACGCCCACCGCAACGCCCTGAACGCCCACGGCTACTGGCTCCTCCGCGAGCAGGGGCAGGACGTCGGCGGGGCGACGGCGGCGATGAAGGGGCTGTCGGTCGCCCAGAAGAACGAACTGCTCTTCCGGCACGGCGTCAACTTCAACGACTTGCCCCTGTGGCAGAAGCGGGGGTCCGGCTTGTACTGGGAAGAATACGACCGGCCGGGCGAGAACCCGCTGACCGGCGAGGCGGTCACGGCCCGGCGCAGGCGGGTCCGCCGCGACCTGGCGTTGCCCATGAAGGACGACTACTCGGCGTTCCTTAAAAAGCTGGTGGCCTGACCGCCGCGGGTTTCCGCGGCCGGCGACGGCAATCTCCAGAGGCGTTTCCCAGTGGGCAACCGCGTGCATCAAGACCCGAACCTGATCTACTCCGTCGGCACGAAGGTCGTGTCGCTCGTCGAAATCCTCGGCCCGAACGGGCGGGTCCAGCACCCGGCCGGGGCGGTCGGGATCGTCGTCCGCGCGCCGGCCGACTTGGCCCACCCGTTCCGCGTGCGCTTCCCGGACGGGGCCGAGGAGTCGCTCGACCGGGGGCACATCATGATGCTGGCCCTCTACAAGGAGGCCGAGATCGGCAACGCCCCGGCCGCGGCGGCCCGCGCCAATTTGACCGACCGCGTCATCCTCCGGTGCGTGATCGGGTCGCAGGCGTACGGGCTGGCCGGCGACGACTCCGACGTGGACCGCCGGGGCATTTACCTGCCGCCGGCCGACCTGCACTGGTCGCTCTACGGCGTGCCGGAGCAGCTCGAAAACGACGCCACGCAGGAGGCGTACTGGGAACTCCAGAAGTTCCTCGTCATGGCCCTGAAGGCGAACCCGAACGTGCTGGAGTGCCTCTACACCCCGTTGGTCGAGACGGCGACGCCGCTCGCGCAGGAACTGCTGGCCATGCGGTCGGCCTTCCTGTCGCGGCTGGTGTACCAGACGTACAACGGGTACGTCGCGTCGCAGTTCAAGAAGATGCAGGCCGACCTCCGCAACCCCGGCCAAGTGAAGTGGAAGCACGTCATGCACCTGATCCGGCTGCTGATCTCCGGCGTCGGCGTCCTGCGGGACGGGGCCGTCCCGGTCCGCGTGGACGCCCACCGGGAGCAGTTGCTGGCCGTCAAGCGCGGCGAGGTGCCGTGGGAGGAGACGGAGAAGTGGCGGCTGAGCCTGCACGACGAGTTCGCCCGCGCGCTGGCCGCCACATCGTTGCCGGACCGCCCCGACTACGAGCGGGCCAACGCCTTCCTCGTGAAGGCCCGGCGGCTGGCCCAAGGAGACGAATTGCCGTGACGACCGACCCGCGACTGCTCGCCCAGGTGGCGAGTCACCCGTACCCGCTGCTGTTCGCCACCGTCAGCGGGGCGCACCTCTACGGCTTCCCGTCCCCGGACTCGGACGTGGACCTGCGCGGCGTCCACCTGCTGCCGCTGGAACAGATTGTCGGATTGACGGCCGGGGAGGAGACCGTCGAACGGTCGGGCGTCCACGACGGGTTGGAGATCGACCTGGTGACGCACGACGCCGCCAAGTTCTTCGGGCTGATGCTGAAGAAGAACGGCTACGTCCTGGAGCAGTTACTGTCCCCGCTCGTCGTCCGCACCACCCCCGAACACGAAGAGTTGAAAGCCATCGCCGCGGACTGCGTCACGAAGCACCACGCGCACCACTACCTCGGCTTCGCCGAGACCCAGTGGAAGTTGTTCCAGAAGGACGACCCGCCGCGCGTGAAGCCGCTGCTGTACGTCTATCGCGTGCTGCTGACCGGCCTGCACTTGATGCGCACCGGAGAAGTTGAAGCGAACCTCGTCCGGCTGAACGAGGCCGCCAAGTTGTCGTACCTGCCCGAGTTGATCGCCCGC
>JAYUGD010000578.1:0-12842 GCA_043767785.1 Zavarzinella sp.
GCTACGCCTCGGACACGGGGTATACCCCGGGACTGTACCGCTCTCTGCCGATGGAAGCGTGGACCTACGACGTGGCGGCCAATCGGTGGGATTTGATTCAACGCACCGAACCGGCCAAGAAGCCGGCGGCGGCCAGCGGCCCGGTCAGCCCGCCCAAAAACTTCCTACTTGCCGCCGTTGATTCGGAAGATCAGGTGGCGGTCGTTGACGCCAACCGCGAGTTTTGGACGTGGCATGTCGGCGTGGCCGCCGGCGATGCCGCGCTCACGGACAAGCACGGCGTGAAACCCGGCGCCGTGGAACGCCGGACGGGGCCGTATGACCCGGCGTGGTACGCGGACGGCGTTGCGGCGGCCGATCCCGCCAAGGTCGAAGCGGACCTCACGGCCCTGCCCGCCAACCAGTGGAACCTGCGGCCGACGCCCAAGCTGCCGCGGCCGAACACGGATTGGGGGTCGGCGGTGTATGCCGTCGATTGCGACAAGATCGTCCGCTATTCCGGCGGCCACTCGGCCTACGGCGGGACGGCCCCGCATGTTTATGACATCAAGACCGACCGCTGGTCGCTGCCGTTCGCCCCGGAGATGCCGATTGACTTCACCTACGGCAACGACGGCACGCCCGGCGAGTGGAGCTTCGGCGGCAACCCGTGGATGACGGGCCACACCTACAAGGCCACTGGGTACGATCCGAACCTCAAGTGTCTGGTCTTCGGCCCGCACAAATACTCGTACTTCTTCGACCCGCTCGCGGGCAAGTGGTCGCGGGGGACGCAACCTAACCCGTACCGCTGTTCGTTCTACACCGTCACGCTCATCCCCACGCCGAAGGGGTTGGTCGCGTGGACCGTTGACGATCACAGCAAGATTTTCTGGCGGCTGAACCCGGACGACAAGACGTGGACCCCGCTGCCGGTCAAAGGCAAGTTCCCCGTCCCCGTGTGCGACAACGCCGGGATGGCCTACGACTCGAAGCGGAACCGCATGATCGCCTTCGCTGCCGAGGGAAAGGCCGGCTCAACCGCCCACGAATATGACTTGGCGACGGGAGAGACGAAGGCCATTGACGCGGCCGGGCACGAGAAGGTGCAAACCGTTGTCCGGGCGGCGCACGGCGACAACGGCCACTTCGAGTTCCGCGAGGCGGTGTACCTGCCGGACCTCGACATGGTGATGATCGGGGCGACCGGCCTGTTCTACGACTGTGCGAAGACCGCGTGGTTCCACGCCGTTCTGCCGAGCGACAAGCCGAATCTTTGCAAGCACCCCAGTTACAACCTCGGCGTCATGGCCGACACCAAACGCAAACTGGTCTGGGCCGTCGATACGAACAGCTTGGTGTACGCGCTGCGGCTCGATCTGCCGACGCTGAAGTTAGAGGCGGTGCGGTGACATCGCCCGCCGTCACACGTTGTTGTTCTCGTCGCGCGGCGCCGGCCCGAACGTGAGGGTCACGGATTCAACGCGGAGGGCGGCGCGCTTGGCCAAGGCCGTCGCGCCGGGCGTCTTCTTCTCGACGACAACGGCCACGCCCAGGCCGTTGCCGATGCCGAAGTTCGCCCCCGGCGCGCCGGACCCCAAGAATCGCTCCAGCTTATACGCTTCGACTTTACCGAACGCCGGCCGGAATTCGGCCGACGCCAGTTCATCGACGGCGCGCGGGTCTTTGGTCATGTCGCGGTAGCGGAAGATGACGAGCCGACAGGTGAAGTGGGCGAGGAATCCCTTCTCGAAGTCGTCCGCGGATTCCGCGTCGCCGGCGGCCCGGACGGTGAACGTGTACTGGCCGCCGCGGGCGTTGCGGATTTCTTGGGCCAGCACGCAGCGCGTCCCCGCTTCGATCAGCGTGCCGTCCGCGTAGCCGATCACGACGCCGGCCGTTTCCTTCCTGATGGCCATCCCTTGAGACTTCTTGTCCCAAATGGGGGCGGCCCGCCAGCCCTTCGCGCGCGTCGGCGGGACGGGCGACACCAGCGCCATCTTCGGGTCGAACGCCGTATCCAACAACAAACTGGCGTCGTACGGCGGGACAAACGCGGGGTCGCCGCCGGGCTGACAGCGTTCGGCCGTCGCCGGCGAGTTGCCCAGCGCGGCGGTGATCGGCTCCCCCTTCGTGAGCGGGTGCGGGCGGTTGGTCTTGTCTTTGAACATGCCGCCGTGGTCGATGCCGAGCAGGTGAAAGATGGTGGCCGTCACGTCGCCGCCGCGGATCGGGTCGGTCGCCGGGTACGCCCCGTTCTTATCGCTGGCGCCGATAACTTGCCCGCCGCGAACACCCGCCCCGGCAAGGGCCATGCTGAACACGTGGCCCCAATGGTCCCGCCCGCCTTGCTTGTTGATACGCGGCGTGCGGCCGAACTCGCCGACCACGACGACGAGCGTCGAGTCCAAAAGGCCACGGTCCGAAAGGTCTTCGAGCAGGGCCGCGAACGTCACGTCGAACTGCGGGCACAGGGAGTCTTGCAGCCGTTCCGCGTTCTGGGCGTGCGTGTCCCACAGGGGGTTGTCCACGGCCGAGTCCCCCGGGTCGCGCGCCCAGTTCACATGGACGAGGCGCACGCCGGCTTCGATCAGCCGCCGGGCGAGCAACACGGACTGGCCCCACGTGTGCCGGCCGTAGCGGTCGCGGAGGCGGTCCGTCTCCTTCGAGAGGTCGAACGCGGCGCGGGCTTTCCCGGAGGTCACCAAGTCGAAGGCGTGGTGCGAGAGCCGGTCCCACGCCTCGACGGCCTCGCTGCGCCCGGCCTTGTCGAACGTCCGGTCCAAGTGGCCGAGCAGGTCGCGGCGGTGATCGACGCGAAGTTTGGTGAGGTCGCCGGCCAAGCCGAGGCCTTCGATGTGGTAGTCGGGCGAGGCCGGGTCGCCGACGAACCGCTCCGGCTCCCACAGCTTGCCGAGGAAGCCGGCCGTCTGCCCGGCCGGGGTCACGTTGTCGTTGAGCCGCATGGCGTCCGGAATCCAGACCGACGTGAGCGCGGGCAGCTTCTCGCTCGGCTTCAACATCTTCACGACGGAGCCGAAGTAGGGCCAATCGGTCGGCTTGATCTGCCGGGCGCTGCCGGGGCCGTAAGGGTAGCCGGTCATCAACCAGTAGCCGCTGACGTCGTGGTTGTCGTCGCGGGTCGAGAGGGAGCGGACGACGGCCAACTTGTCCGCGTGGCAGGCCGTGCGCGGCAACAACTCGCAGAAGCGGATGCCGGGCACGTTGGTCGCGATGGGCTTGAACGGCCCGCGAATATCGACCGGGGCGTCCGGCTTCGGGTCGAACGTCTCGTGCTGCGGCGGCCCGCCTTGCAGCCACAGATAGATGACGCTCTTCGCCTTGCCGAACGACGAGCCGAGGTCACTGGCGAGCTTCGGCGCCGCGGCCGGCGTGGACGCTCGGGCGTCCGCCGCCAAGAGTGTCGGCAGGGACAAGCCCAACGCGCTCAGGCCGCCGACGCGCAGGGACTCCCGGCGGGATACGGCTTCGGCGAGCGGGCCGGGGTGTTCCATGAGTGATTCCGGTTCCGGCGGCGGGCGGGGCGGGCGCATATATTCGTACCACGATTCGCCCGCGAGTACAAACGGCATCTCGGCAAAGCGGCCGCGGGTGGAACCAGATTCTCTGGGGCCACTGCCCAAAACCGCCCCCCCCGGCCCCCCCTTGGCAGGGGGGAGGAAGACGGCGGCCCCCTTGGCAGGGGGGCGAAGTGAGGGGCGACCGCCGCTTGTGGTAACAGCGCATCGCAGTGGCCCGTTTTCCTCCCCCCCTGCCAAGGGGGGGCCGGGGGGGGCTCTGCGCTTCCCCTACTCAGAACACCTCAACCCATTAATGAATCAGGTCATCAGCCGCCAAGGGCGCAAGGGCGCACATCGCGGGGGCGTGCGCCCTTGCCCCGGCCGCCCCGGTCACAGCCGCGCGTCATTTTTTGGGGTCGGCCTTCGGCTCCGGCGGCGCGTCCGTCTTCGCGAGCGCCGCGTATTCTTCCGTTTGCTTCGTCCAGACCGCCGCCATCGCGCGGACTTTCTCGGGCGTGTCGGCGGCCATGTTCTTGGATTCGGATCGGTCGGAACTCAAGTCGTACAGTTCCCATGGGCTATCCTTCCCGGCGGCGACGATCTTCCAGTCGCCGACGCGCAGGGCGCGGTTGCCTTCGTGCAGCCACCACAGGGAATCACGCGAAACTGTCCCGTCCTTCGCAAACACCGGCAGCAGGCTTTTCCCCGGCGGGGCGGGCACGGGCTTGCCGGCCCACGTCTCGAACCGCTTCCCGCCGGCCGCGTCGAGGATTGTTGGCACAAGGTCGATGAGGTGCCCCGGGGTGTGCCGGGTTTCGCCGCGAGCGGCGATGCCCTTCGGCCAATGCACAATCAACGGCGTCGAGACGCCGCCTTCATGAACCCACGTCTTGTGCCGACGGAACGGCGTATTGGCGAGACTCGACCAGCCCGGCCCGATGCTGAGGAACGTCGCCCCCGTGCCGCACTCGGCATGCGGGTCGTGGCCGTCCCCGCGGACCATGATTTCCGCGCTCGCCCCGTTGTCCGACATGAAGAAGACCAGCGTGTTGTTCAGTGACCCCGTCGCCCGAAGCTGGTCCACCACCCGGCCGATCTCGCGGTCCATGCGGTCCACCATCGCCGCGTGGACCGCCATCTTATCCGCTTGGAATGCGCGCTGCTCCGCGGTGAGGTCTTTCCACGGCAGCGGCCGGTTCACCTCGTTCGGCCCGAGTTTCTTCATGGCCTCGGGGAACGGATACGGCGGCCCCAAATCCCGCTCGACGGCGGCCAGCGACGTGCCGCCGATCTTTAACTCCTGTAACCGTTGCCAGCGGCCCTCCCGCATGGCGTCCCACCCGTCGAGGAACTTCTTGCGGTAGCGGGCGACATCTTCCGCAGGGGCTTGCAGCGGGAAGTGCGGGGCCGTGAAGGCGAGGAATTCGAAGAACGGCTTGTCGGCGTACTTCTCGGCGTGTTCCTTCAAACACTTGACCGCGTGGTCGGCAATGGCCGTGCTGGAGTAATACCCCCCCTTGGCGTCGGCGGCCGGCAGCGCCTGGTCATCCTCCGTGTGCTGCCGTGGGGCGAAGTGCCGGTCGTGGTCATTCAAGCTGTAAGAGTGATCGAACCCGTTCTCCAACGGCTTGCCGTCCACATGCCACTTCCCCGAGTGGTACGACCGGTAGCCGAGCGGCTTCAACATCTCCGGCAACAGCCGCGCCCACTCGGGCCGCACGCCCGCGGACCCACTCTTGACGCCGGGAACCGTGTCGCGGCGAACCTGCTGGGCGTAATACCCGGTGAGGACTGCCGCCCGCGACGGCCAGCACCGGGCGGTGTTGTAGAACTGCGTGAATCTCAAACCGTTCTTGGCCAACGCATCGAGGTTCGGCGTCGCGATCTCGCCCCCGTAACACCCGGCGTCCGAGAAGCCCATGTCGTCCGCGAGGATCAGCAGAATGTTGGGCTTGGCCGACTCGGCGGCGGGCAATGGTGCATTTAGTGCCAAGAAGGCGAAGACCGCAAGAACGAGCGATGGCTTCGACATGATGTTCCTTCCAAGCTGTCACAGCTTCTTCAGCATCTCGGTCACTTTGGCGTAAAAGAGTTGCTCCCACTCGGGGGCCAGCAGGCAGTCGCTGTCCTCTTGGGCACCGCCGACGTTTTGAAGCTGCTTCGCGGTGGGCGTGTAATAAATGTAGCCGTTGGTGTACCCGGCCACGAACGTCGTCTTGTGCGGGGACGACTTTTTGACGTTCAGCCCGATCTCGACGGTCAGTTCGCCGGGGAAGGTGACGAGCACGAAGTCGCCGACGCGCAGGGCCGTCATTTCCACGTCGATGGGCTTGCGTCCGGCGGCGAGGTTGGCGGCCTGATGCTTCTGGAGGAGCGCGAGGTTCGTCTGCGACCGGGTCAGCTTTTCCATCGTGAGGACGTTCTCCACGTACTGCTTCATGTTCTTCCGGTTCGCCTCGTCGAGTTGGGCAAGATCGTCCCGGCCCAGCATTTTTTCCGTCAGGTAGCGGTGGGAGTAGTAGGAGGGGAACTCGCTCGCGAGGCCGTGCTTCGCCGTCAGTTCGAGAAATGTCTTGAGGTTCAGACTCGTCCCTTGAAGGGATTTGAGCAGCCGCGTTTGTTCGGCGAGCATCGCGTCAATCCGCTCGGTGTTATCGGCCCTCGGCAGCTTGATCTTCTCGTTCAGCAATGTCAACAGCCCGCCGTCGGTCGTCTTGGCCGCCCGGGCCGCCCGCAGGACGGCGAGGCCGAGCAGGTTGCCCAACGGCTCCGCGTTGCGGGGTTGGCTGATGTCCTTGTACCCGATAGGGTTGATGTCCCCGGCGCAGCCTTGGACGAATAGGGCGACGGCGCCCAAGTTCTCCTCGACCACCTTGGAGGCGAAGCCGATGATATCCGCGGTGTTCCCGCCGTTCGGCACGCCCATGATGGGGTGACAGGCAAAGGTGTAAACGACGGCCAACGGCTTCCCATCCTGCTTGTCCAAGCGCAGGACGCCGACTTGTGGGTCAATCGGGCCGACGGCCGCAACCTCCGCGTCCGGCGGCATCGAATAGGCGTGCCGCACGTCGGCCTCCTTGCCGTTCTTCAGCCGAAGCCGCCGGTTCTCCGAGACGCGGTTTTCTTGGGTGACGCCGACGCCGACGCTCACCGGGACCATGTTCTTGACGGCCGCCGTCACCGCCTCGACCGTCTTCTCGTCCACATCAGCGCACACGATGCCGTGGCAATGGCTGGCGTTGACCGTCACACTGGCGGGTGGAATCTGGAGTTCCTTCTGAAGCCTCGTGCGGACCTTGTCCAAATAGTCGTTGCCGATGTAGCCGATCCCGCCGATGGCGACGGCATCGACCGAAATGATCACCGCGGTCGTGCGGTCATTCTTGATGACAAGGGCCTTCACGAACAGCGGGTCGCCAGCCGGAAGGGCTTCTTTCCGCGTGATCTCGACTTTGGCGACCCCGGCCATCAACTGGCCTGCTTTCACCGTCTCGGGCGGTTGCTTCTCCGCGGGCTTGGCAAAAGGGTCCTTGTCCTTCGGCGGGCTGTCGCCGGGCTTGCCCGCCTCGTCGCACCCGACCACGGCAAAGACGAACAGGAGCAGGCAACAACGGCGGGACATGGCATTCCCCTGAGGCTGTGTTCAGCAAGTTGAAAAGCAAGACTGGCGTCAACCGATGTCGCCTTCGCGGGAATTGTACCAAGGGTTGTCGGGCCGTGCCATTTTCGGGGCGCCGTCGATATCTCACGCGGCGGGAAGAAAATCGCGGATGCGGGTTGGCGTCGCCCCGCCCGGCGTGGTAAAATCCCAATCCCGCCGAACCGCCCCTCCCGCCGTCTCGGACCTGCCTTCATGCGTATCGCCTTCCCGGCTTTTGCCTTCCTGATTGCCGTTGCCGAGCCGGCGGCCGCCGCCGAGCCGATTACGTTTGAACAGCACATTCGGCCCATCCTGAAGGCGTACTGTCTCGATTGCCACGGGGCCGAGGAGAAGTTCCCTGGCAAACTCGACTTGCGGTTGAAGCGGTTCGCCCTCGCGGGCGGGGCGAGCGGCCCGGCCCTCGTGGCCGGGGAGCCGAAGAAGAGTTTGCTCGTGCAGCGGATGAAGGACGGCGAGATGCCGCCGAAGGGGAAGAAAGTCCCCGCGGACCAGATCGCCCTCGTCGAACAGTGGATCGCGGCCGGGGCGAAGACGCTGCGGGACGAACCCGCCACGCTGCCACCGGGCCTCGGGATCACCGCCGACGAACGGGCTTACTGGTTCTACCAGCCGTTGAAGCGGATCGAGCCGCCGACCTTTTCGCCCGTTGATCGCGTGCGGACGCCCATTGATGCGTTCGTGCTGGCCAAGCTGCGCGAGAAGCGGTTCGACTTCAACCCGGATGCGGACCGGGCCACGCTGCTTCGCCGGGCCACGCTCGACCTCACGGGCTTGCCGCCCACGCAACAAGAACTGGACAGTTTCCTCGCCGACCAATCGCCGAATTCTTACGAGAAGCGGCTCGACCAATTGCTGGCCTCGCCCGCCTACGGGGAACGCTGGGGCCGGCACTGGCTCGACGTCGTCGGGTACGCGGACAGCGATGGCGACGGGGCGGTGGACACGGTCCGGCCCCACGCATGGCGCTACCGCGACTACGTCATCCGGGCCTTGAACGCGGACAAGCCGCTCAACCAATTCGTGACCGAACAACTCGCCGGGGATGAACTGGTCCCCCGCCCGTGGTCGAACTTGAAGCCGGAGCAGGTTGACCTGTTGGCCGCGACCGGCTTTCTGCGGACCGCCCCGGACGGGACAGCCAGCGGCGGCGGCCCCGCCGACATGGAACAGGTCGTCACGGACACGATCAAGATCGTCACGTCGAGTTTGCTCGGGACATCCGTGGCGTGCGCCCAGTGCCATGACCACCGCTACGACCCGGTCCCGCAGACGGATTACTACCGCCTGCGGGCGGTGTTCGAGCCGGGCCTCGACCCCGGAAAGTGGCGGCGGCCCGGCGAGCGCCGGGTGTCGCTGCTCACGGAGGCCGACCGGGCGAAGACGGTCGCCGTGGACGCCGAGGCCGCGAAGATGCAGGCCGAGTTCGACGTGAAGCAGAAAGCGGCCGTGCGGGCGGCCTTCGAGAAGGAACTGGAGAAATTCCCGGCCGCCGACCAGCCGACGTTGAAGGCCGCGTTCGACGCCGCCGCGGACAAGCGGACCGAGGAGCAGAAGAAGTTGGTGGCCGCCAACCCGAAACTCGCCCTCTCGCCGGGGGTGCTGTACCAGTACAACGCGAAGGCCGCCGACGAGTTGAAAGCCGTGCAGGCGAAGATCGCCGCCAAGCGGGCCGAGCGGCCCGTCGAGGAATTCGTCGCGGTGATGGCCGAAGTCCCCGGCCGCGTGCCGCCCACGAAGTTGTTCCACCGCGGCGATGCCCGCCAACCCGTCGGGCCGGACTTGGCGCCCGGCGACCTCACGGTCATTGCCGACGAGGGGAAGCGGTTCGAGATTCCCGCCAAGGATGCCACCCTGCCCTCCAGCGGCCGCCGGTTGGCGTGGGCGAAACACATTACGGATGGGACGCACCCGCTGTTCAACCGCACGACGGCGAACCGGCTGTGGCTGAATCACTTCGGCCGGGGCATCGTGGACACGCCCGGCGAATTCGGCAAGCTCGGGCAATTGCCGACGCACCCGGAACTGCTCGATTGGCTGGCCACCGAACTCCCGCGCCTCGGCTGGAGTCAGAAGAAGTTCCACAAGCTCCTCATGACCTCGACCGTCTACCGGCAGTCGTCCCGGCGCGAGCCGTCGAAAGACGCCCTCGACGGCGGCAACACCCTCTACGGCCGTTTCCCCGTGCGACGGCTGGAAGCCGAGGCCGTCCGCGACCGCATGTTGATGGTGACCGGCAAACTCGACCGCACCCCGTTCGGGCCGGCCGTGGCCGTCGTCGAAGACGCGGCCGGACAGGTGGGAACGCCGGATGACAAGCCCCGTCGGAGCGTCTACCTGCAAGCCCGGCGGAGCAAGCCGGTCGCATTCCTGACGACGTTCGACGCCCCCGCCGGGGAATTGAGTTGCGAACGCCGCACCCCGATGACCTCGGCCCCGCAAGCCCTGATGCTGATGAACGGCGACTTCGTCCGCAAGCAGGCCGCCCTTCTGGCCGCGAAAGTGAAGGCCGAAACGTCGGCCGACTTCGCCCACGATCTGATCGGGGCCGTCAAAGTGGACTTTCCCCGGCCGCAACTCGTCGCCAAGGCATGGCAACTCGCCTACCTGCGCTTGCCGACCGCCGACGAACTTCTCATCGGCTCGCGGTTCGTTCACCAACAAAGCCAGTCCCTCAAGGGGAAGGCCCAAGACCCGGAACTGGCCGCCCTCACCAACCTGTGCCAACAACTGTTGGCCTCGAACGAGTTCCTCTATGTCGATTAACCACCCGCCGGCCACCCGTCGCGCGTTCCTGTCCCGGTCGGCCGGCGGCGTCGGCCTGTTCGCCCTCGCCCACTTGCTGCAACGGGACGGCCTGCTGGCCGCCGACGGGCCGCCGAAGCCGGGCGAGAACCCGGCCGCGACGCTGAAGCCGCGCCCGCCGCACTTCGCCCCGAAGGCGAAGGCGATCATCTCGATGTTCATGCACGGCGGGCCGAGCCACGTTGATCTGTTCGACCCGAAGCCGGAACTGACGAAGAACAGCGGCAAGGAATACCAGGGAGACATTAAGTACAGTTTCGTGAACCGGGCGAACAAGAAACTGTTCGGCTCCCCGTGGAAGTTCGCCAAGCACGGCCAGTGCGGGACGGAGGTTTCCGAACTGCTCCCGCACACCGCCGGGATGGTCGATGACCTGTGCGTGATCCGCTCCATGCACACCGGGTTCAACGGCCACGAAGTCTCGATCCGCTACTTCCACGGCGGCATCGCCGGCGTGACCGGCCGGCCGACGATGGGGAGTTGGGTCGTCTACGGCCTCGGCACCCAAGCGCAAAATTTGCCCGCGTACATGGTGTTGTCCGACCCGGCCGGCCCGCCGGTGGACGCGGCCCACAACTGGTCATGCGGCTTCCTGCCGCCGCTCTATCAGGGGACCGTGCTCCGCCCGCAGGAACCCCGCATCCTGAACCTCGACGCGCCGCCGGACGTGGCCGGGGCCGTGCAACGGCAGAACCTCGACTTGCTGGCCGACCTGAACCGCCGCCACCTCGCCGCCCACCCAGGCGAGGCCGACTTGGAAGCCCGCATTGCCACTTACGAATTGGCGGCCGAGATGCAGGTGGCCGCCAAGGAAGCCCTCGACGTATCTCGTGAGCCGGAGCGCATCAAAAACATGTACGGCTTGGACCGCCCCGAGACCCGCGAGTACGGCACGCGCTGCCTGATCGCCCGGCGCCTGGTCGAGCGCGGCGTCCGCTTCGTTCAGCTCTTCCTCGGCGGCCAGCCGTGGGACACGCACACCAGCATCCGCACCGGCCTGCCCGCCATCTGCAAGCGGACAGACCAACCGGCGGCGGCCCTCGTGCAAGATTTGAAACAGCGCGGCCTGCTGGATTCGACCATCGTCCACTGGGGGGGCGAAATCGGCCGCCTCCCCGTGTGCGAGGGGGACATGAACGACAAGGTGGGCCGCGACCACAACGGCCAAGGCTTCACCTGTTGGCTCGCCGGCGGCGGCATCAAGGCCGGCATGACCTACGGGGCGACGGACGAGGTCGGCCACAAGGCCGCCGAGAACATCGTCACCCCCAATGACTTCCAAGCGACGCTGCTGCACTTGCTGGGCATCAACCACGACAAACTGGTCTACCACCACGGCGGCAAAGCTCAGAAGTTGACCGACGGCCGCCCGTCGCGAGTGGTGAAGGAAATTCTGGCGTGACAGGCGCGTTTCGATACCCGATTCTAAGTCGAGCGGAAGGGCGTGAAATATGCGGCCGAATAGTCGTCAATCGCGGCGGGACTTTTTGAGAATCGGTGCGTTGGGCATGTCCGGGCTGACGCTTCCCGGCTTGCTGCGCGCCCGCGCGGAGTCGGCCAAGAAGGGGGACGAGTACAAGGACACGTCGATCATCTGGCTGTTCCTGAACGGCGGGCCGTCGCAGTACGAGACCTTCGATCCCAAGCCGGGCAACGCCCTGCCGTTCCGCAGCGTTGTCGGCGCCGTGCAGACGAGCGTGCCCGGCACGATGATCGGCGGCCTGTTCAAGAACCTCTCCAAGCACGCCGAGCAGTTCAGCCTGATCCGCTCCTACACGCACGACTCGGCCGACCACGCCGACGCCACTCATTACCTGATGACGGGCCACCCGCACCGCCCGGCCGCCAACGGGGCCGCCGCCATCCAGCCGAGCATCGGCTCCGTCATTTCTCGCCACCGCGGCCCGGCGAACCCGGTGAACTTGCTGCCGACCTACGTCCGGCAGGACTACATCTACGCCGAGGGGCCGGACTGGCTGGGGGCCGCCCACACGCCGTTCGACCTCCGCGGCAAGGCGATGGAGAACATGGAACTGAAAGTTTCATCCGACCGCCTGTCGGACCGGCGCGGCTTGCAGAAGGGCCTCGACACCGTGAGTCGGGCCATCGACCAGAGCGGGATGATGGGCACGCTGGACGAGTTCCAAGTGCGGGCGTTGGACTTGGTGCGCGGCCGGGCCAGGGAGGCGTTCGACTTGTCGCGGGAAGACCCGCGCGTGCGCGACAAGTACGGCAAGGGCAAGGAAAACCTCGGCGAGAAACTGCTGATGGCACGCCGACTGGCCGAGGCGGGCGTCAGCCTCATCAACGTCCGGTACGGCAGTTGGGACTCCCACGGGACGAACCCCTCGGTCGGGCACGGCACCATCGAGGAGGAAATGCACAAGTACGTCCCGGAGCTTGACCGGGCGCTGTCCATCTTCTTGGAAGACCTCTACGACCGCGGACTGGAGAAGAAGATTCTGCTCGCCGTGGTCGGGGAGTTCGGCCGGACGCCGAACGTCGATAAAACCAGCGGCGGCCGCGACCACTGGCCGCTCTTGGGCAATCAACTGCTGGCCGGCGGCGGCATGAAGATGGGGCAGATCATCGGCTCCTCGACGGCCAACGGGGCGGAGCCGAAGTCCAACCCCGTATCCCCCAACGACCTGCGGGCCACCTTCTTCAAGTTCTTGGGCGTGCCTCAAGATTTGCAGTACGCCAACCCGACCGGGCGGCCGCAGGCGATGATCGAGGCCGGCGGCAAGCCGATTGAAGCGCTCTGGTGAACCGAAGAGCGGTCATAAGAAATGACTCCGACGGTGGCCAGAGTGGCCCTCACGCTCCGCGTGAGGAACGCTTCCTGCCCGAGGTGACAGCCATTCCGGGCTGGGAGCCAA
>JAYUGD010000579.1:0-12841 GCA_043767785.1 Zavarzinella sp.
GGCGTCGGCGGCATGGGGCAGGTGTACCTCGCCCGGCAAAAGAGCCTCAAGCGCCAAGTCGCCGTCAAGATTCTGAACGCCGAACTGGCGGCCAACACGACGGCCTTGCAGCGGTTCCAGGCCGAGGCCGAGGCCGTCGCCAGCGTCACGCACGCGAACATCGTGCAAGTGTACGCCATCGGCGAGGCGGGCGGCCTGCACTATATGGCCCTCGAATACGTCGAGGGCCGCAACCTGCGGGACTTCTTCGAAAAAAAGGGCATCCCCGCCGTGCCGGCCGCCTTGGAGATCATGGCGCAGGTGGCCGCCGCCCTCGACCGGGCCGGGGAGTTGGGCTTCGTCCACCGGGACATCAAGCCGGAGAATATCCTGCTCTCCAAGAAGGGGGAAGTGAAGGTCACGGACTTCGGCCTGTCTCGGTGCTTCGGGACGGAAGCGCCGGTGAACTTGACGGCCAGCGGCGTGACGATGGGCACGCCGTTGTACATGTCCCCGGAGCAGGTGCGCGGCCAAGCCGTCGATCCGCGGTCGGACATTTACTCCTTCGGCGTGACGTGCTACCACATGCTGGCCGGCGAGCCGCCGTTCACGGGGGCGACGGCTTTCGACGTGGCCTTGCAACACGTCCAGAACGAGCCGCGCCCGCTGTCCGCGTTGCGGCCCGACCTGCCGGCCGACGTGGCCGGCCTCGTCCACAAAATGATGGCCAAGCGCCCGGAAGACCGCCACCAGACGGCCCGCGAAATTTTGGCCGACTTGGCTAAACTGCGGGGCGGCGAACGCTTAAATTTGCCCGCCGGCGCCGGGCTGGCCGGGCTGGTCACGTCGGCGACGGCCAACGGCGTTCTGGCCGGCCTGCCGACGCAGCTCAACACCGTAACCGCCACGGCCGAGAAAAGGCGCATTGGCCGGTGGCTGCTGTTGGCCGGCTTGGCCCTCGCCGCCGTGGCCGGCGGCGCGGCGGTCCATTGGGCGCGGACGCCGCCGGCGCCAAAAATTGACCCGCTGGCCGCCCTTTCGGACACGGACCCGGCGCCCGAACTTCTGCGCGAGCGGGAACTCCGCAAGCTCGTCGCCGACCGCACGGTGAAGGTCGAAGTCGCCACGGACGCCCTGCTCGAATTGGCGCTCATCATGGTGAAGGAGCGGCGGTTCGACGAGGCGGCAAAACTGTTTGAACTGGACGGCATCCGAAAACTCGGGGCCTTTGAAATCGGCGTGAAAGAGCCGGCCCGCTACCGGGACCAGTTCCAAATCATGGCCGGCGCCGGGAAGGCGGTCGTCCTCTCGTGGCAGGACATGCCCGAGGCGTCCAACGAGGAGTTTTTGAAATTGTTGGGGGAGTTTCCCCCCGTCACGAAACTGGACAAGCCGGAGGCTAAGCTGAAACCCAACGCGGTCCGCGGCCAGTTGGAACTGTTCTTCGTACGCAATACCGCCGGCCCGACGTGGCGGAAGGCCGTCAACGAAGCCTTGGACCGCAACGCCAAGAACCTCGGCGGCAAGTTGCCGGACGGCCTAAACCGCCTGCGGTTCATCCCGGCCAAAGGCGGGATGCCAAAGGCGTGACGCGACCGGACTCGTTCATTGCTTGGCGAGCCATGCCACCGTTTGCTTCACCCCGTCTTCCAACGTCGTCGCCGGAGCGGCATAGCCCGCCGCCCGGAGCTTGCCCATCTCGGCCTTGGTGAAGTTCTGGTACTTGCCCGCGAGGTCGGCCGGCATGTCGATGAACGTGATGACCGGCTCCCGACCCATCGCGGCGAAGGTCGCTTTCACCAAGTCCAGGAACGTGCGCGGCGTTCCCGTGCCGGAGTTGTAGACGCCGCCGGGGGCGGTGTTCTTCGACAGCCAGACCATGTGATCGACGCAGTCCCCGACGAACACGAAGTCTCGCGTCTGCCCGCCGTCCGGGTACGCCGCATCGGTGGAGCGGAACAACTTCATTTCGCCGGTACGGCTAATCTGCCCGAACGCCTGCCACACGACGCTGGCCATGCGGCCCTTGTGCGTCTCCCGCGGGCCGTACACGTTGAAGAACTTCAGCCCGGCCCATTTCGGCGGCGCCGGCTTCTTGGCCGCCACCTCGGACAAGGCCCAAATGTCGAAGTCGTTCTTGCTCTTGCCGTACAGGTTCAACGGCGTCAATTCCGTGGGCGGCGTCCGGTCATCGAACCCCTTGGAACCGTCGCCGTAGGTGGCCGCCGAGGAGGCGTAAAAATACGGGCATGCATGGCGAGTACACCACGCCCAGAGCGTTTGCGTATAGCCGACGTTGTTCTGCGCCAGATAACCCCAATCACCTTCCGTGGTGGAACTGCACGCCCCGAGGTGGAAGACCGCGTCCAGCGAGGTGATTTCCCCGGTCAGGGCCGTCAGGAACTGTTGATGGTCCATGAACCGGAAGCGTTCCAGCCCGACCCAGTTGGCCGCTTTCGCCGCCGTGATCGGGTGATCGACGAGCAGCAGTTCGTGCCCGTCCGCGGCCAGCCGGTGGGCCAAGTTGGAGCCGATGAATCCCGCCGCCCCTGTTATTGCGATCACTATAAGTCCTCTAGGAAAGGCATTCACTACAAAGGAACGAAGGACACACAAAGATTCACAAAGCTGAAACTAACTTGTCTCTCTTCTTTGTGAATCTTTGCTTACTCTTCGTGCCTTTGTGGTGAGGGTTTTGCTACGTGTTGGTTTGTAGTCCCTTATACAAGTGATGCGTGAACAGGGCGTTGTCGCATTGCAGGTAGTGCATCGCCCCGCCCATGCGGGAGAAGCTTTTGCAGAACCGCAGGTAATAGGCCGGGTTGGTCTTCGGCGGTTCGCCTATCGTCCAATCCCAGCCGCCGCCGTCTTGCAGGTCTACCACGAAGATCGTGTGGTCTTTCACCACGTCCCGGCCGCTTTGCAGGCGCAGGTTGTTTGCGCAGCTAATGCTCTTCTCGAACACCTGCGGCCCCATGATGGCCGAGCCGACCGACAACACGACCCCGCCGTCCAGTTGATCGACCGAGCCGCCGAACAACTTGAAGTCCCACTCTGCGCCGCGGCCGATGACGCTGCCGGAAAAGACCGGGTGATTGGCAATGATGTCGTACCCGATGCCGGGGTGGACCGTCAGCGGTACGCCGTGGCGGTATGCCGAGGCAAGAATCGAGGCGTGCTTCCAACGGTGGGTGATGTCGATGCGCCCGCTCGGCCAGCCTTGTTCCCGCAGGGCTTTCAGCAAGTCGGCGCGGGCGGCCGTCAGCGGGTGCGCCGGTTCACCTGAGATTGCCGCGATCAGCGCCTCTTGCGTCGGCAGCGTCACGCCGTCGTCGTGTATCAGCTTCCCCAACGCCCGGCCGTAGCCGAGATTGTCCAAGGCCCCGGCCATCATCGCCAGATGAATGTTGTTCGCGGTCTCGTGCCATGTGCCGAACGTCCCGGCGGCGACGTTCATTTCCACGCTCTCGGTGGAGGCGCCGAACCACGCATATTCCCAGTCGTGAATCGTCCCAGCCCCGTTGGTGGCGAGGTGCGTCAGCCACCCGCCGGCCATCATGCGATCCAGAATCGTCGCCGTCCCGTTGCGGAGCAGGTGCGCTCCGTAAATGAGCATCACCGCCGCCCCGCGTCGCCGGGCCTCCCGAATCTTCGACACACACTCGGCGATCAACCCCGTGTTTCGCTCATCGCACGGCTTCGGCGCCGAGTCCGGGTCGATCAGGATGTCGTCGGCCCGTGTCAGACTGACTCGCTCGGTGAGCGGCAGCACTTTCAGCTTGCTGAAGTCGAGGGGCAGCGTATGAATTTCGGATTTCGGATTTCGGATTTCGGATTGCAAATCAATACCTCCGCGTTCTGCCGCACACGCCGCTTGGTTTTCATTCCGCAATCCGAAATCCGCAATCCGAAATTAAGAGAAGGGAATCCCCGTCTTCGTGGAAATATCCTTGAGGTCCGCGATGACGGCCGGCAGCAGCGGGATGCCGGTCTTGGCCCGCTCGATCTCGGCTTCGCGTTCCGGGTCACCGGGGATGACGACGCCGGGGGTTCCCGGGGCTGGCTTCGTCTTGCGGAAGGTGCGGACCCAGTCGTCCATCTGGCGTTTGAACTCGTCTTTCTCGATGAAGCCGTCGATCCGCATGGCTCCGAAGCAGTGGCCAATCCCTTTGCCGACGCTGCGGGCCGGGATTTCTTGCCGCAGGGCAAACGGCGGGGCATACGGCCCCCAATTGGCGCCACTCAACACGCAACACAAAATATCCACCATCGCCCCGAGGCCGAAGCCCTTGTGGCCGCCCATTTCACGGGTGCTGCCCAACGGCAACAGCGCCCCGCCTTCGATCATTTGTTCCGGGCGCGTGGCCATGTTGCCGTCCTTGTCAATGGCCCAGCCGTAAGGGATCTCGGCCTTCTTCCTCTTGGCAATCTCGATCTTGCCGTAGGCCGTCGCGCTGGTGGCAAGATCAATCACCACCGGCGGTTCCTCCAAGCACGGGAAGGCGATGGCGATGGGGTTTGTGCCCAGCATCCGCTCGGCGCCCCAGAGCGGGGCGACGAGTTTCGTCGTGTTGGTCATCGACCAGCCGATCAGGTCGCGTTCGAGCGCCTTGATCGAGTAATACGCGGCGATGCCGTAGTGGTTCGTGTTCGACACGCTCACGACGGCGCTGCCGGCCTTCTCGGCCTTGTCCATGCAGATGTCGTTGGCCTTCGGGCCGACGACCAGACCGAGGCCGTTGTCGCCGTCCACCGTGGCGGTCGCCGGCATCTCGCGGAGGATTTTGACGTTGGCCTTCGGGTTAATGCGGCCGAGCGTCAGCATGTCGAAGTAGGTGTGCAGGCGGGCGACGCCGTGGGATTCGATGCCGCGCATGTCGCTCATGGCCAGCACGCCGCTGGCGAGTTTGGCGTCGGCTATCGGCACCCCGAAGTGCTCGAAAGTCCGCTGGCTGAACTCCCGCAGACGTTCGGGGGCGTAGTGCGTCAACTCGTCGGCCATCGGTGCCATCCTCGGGAAGCGGTCGGTGGGTCTGTTTTCGGCATCCCGGCGAAGGTTGACAAGGTTTGAATCACCGCCGATGGTCGGGTATGATGCGAATCATGCGAAGCGTTGCCACTCTCCTGTTGTTGTCGGCCTTGTCGAACGCGGCCGAGCCGGTCGACTTCAACCGCGACATCAAGCCACTTTTTGCCGACCGCTGCCTCAGTTGTCACGGGCCGGAGAAGCAGCGGGGCGGGTTGCGCTTGGACCGAAAGGCCGACGCCTTGGCCGGAGGAGACTCCGAGAAGGCAATCAAGCCCGGCAAGCCGGCCGAAAGCCTGCTCATCAAACGGGTCGGTTCCTCAAACGCCAAGGAGCGGATGCCGCCGAAAGGGGACGCCCTGACGGCCGCGCAGATCGCCAAGTTGACGGCGTGGATTGAGGCCGGGGCGACGTGGCCCGAAGAAGCGGCGATGGAACAGCCCCATTGGAGTTTTCAGCCGGTCCGCAAGCCGACATTCCCCGATGAAGTTCTCAACCCGATCGACGCCCTCATCGCGGCCCGCTTGGTGAAAGACGGCCTGAAACTGTCTCCGGCCGCCGACCGGCGCACGCTGATTCGCCGGCTCACGTTCGACTTGATCGGCCTGCCGCCGACGCCGGAACAGATTGCTGACTTCCTGAAAGATTCTTCGCCGACGGCCGTGGAGAAGTTGGTTGATCGTCTGCTCGCTTCGCCGCAGTTCGGGGAGCGGCAGGCCCGGCACTGGCTGGACGTGGTCCGCTTCGCGGAGAGTCACGGGTTCGAGATGAACCAAGTCCGGCCGACGGCGTACCACTATCGCGATTACGTCATCAGGAGTTTCAACGACGACAAGCCTTACGACCAGTTCGTGAAGGAGCAGATCGCCGGGGACGTATTGGCTGCCGACGCGGCGACCGGCTTCCTCGTCGCCGGGCCGTGGGACCAGGTAAAAAGCCCGGACCCCGTGCTGACCGCCCAACAACGGGCGGATGAACTGCACGACATGATTAGCACCACCGGCTCGGCATTCCTCGGGCTGACGGTCGGCTGCGCCCGCTGTCACAACCACAAGTTCGACCCGATTTCGCACGCGGATTACCATGCCGTGAAAGCCGTCTTCGCCGGCGTGCAGCACGGCGAGCGGGCGATGCGACCCGCGCCGGGGGCGGTGGCCGCGAAGACGGTTCGCCCGCCGGTGAAGGCCGGCGGCAACGTGGAAAACTTCCCGCCGATGGATGCGAAGTTCGTCCGCTTCACGATCACAAAGGCCGGCGGGGCGCAGCCGTGCATCGACGAGTTGGAAGTCTTCACGGCCGACGGGGCCGAGTCGAAGAACGTCGCCTTGGCCGCGGCCGGGGCGACAGCGACCGCATCCGGCACATTGCCGGGCTATGCGATCCACCAGCTCGCCCACATCAACGACGGGAAGTACGGCAACAGCTTTAGTTGGATTTCCAACGAACCCGACAAAGGCTGGGTGATGATCGAATTCGCCAAGGCTTTTCGCGTGGACCGCGTCATGTGGAGTCGCGACCGGGCAACCCCGCCGATGTACGAGGACCGCTTGGCGACAGACTACACCGTGGAACTCTCGCTCGACGGCAAAGCAT
The DNA here is from genome assembly GCA_043767785.1 of Zavarzinella sp. Classification (GTDB taxonomy): domain Bacteria; phylum Planctomycetota; class Planctomycetia; order Gemmatales; family Gemmataceae; genus Zavarzinella. The sequence continues at coordinate 6,599 of JAYUGD010000579.1, forward strand.
GGAAGACCGTTGCGACCGGGGCCGACCGGCCGCGAACCAACGGCGGCGGGCCGACCGCCTACTGCGGTCGCATGGAAGGGACGCCTGAAGTCTTCCGGCTCAACCGCGGCGAGGTGACGCAGCCCAAGGAAAAGATCGGCCCCGGCGTGTTGGCGTCCTTCGGCTCGAAGAAGCCGATGACCGAAGCCAACACCGACGGAGAACGGCGGCTGGCCTTTGCCGAATGGGTGACAGACCCGGCCCACCCGCTGACGGCCCGCGTGATCGTCAACCGGATTTGGCAACACCACTTCGGCGTCGGCCTCGTCGAGACGCCCAGCGATTTCGGCTGCAACGGCGCCAAGCCGACACACCCGGAATTGCTGGACTGGCTGGCCGCCGAACTCGTCGAACACCGCTGGAGCCTGAAGCACATTCACCGCCTGATCGTGACTTCGGCCACTTACCGCCAACCCGGCCAAGTCGTCCCGGCCGCGCTGGCGAAAGACGCCCAAAGCCGCTTACTCTGGCGGTTCCCGCCGCAACGCTTGGAAGCCGAATGCATCCGCGACACGATCCTCGCCGTCAGCGGCAAACTCGACCTCACGATGGGCGGCCCCGGCTTCGACCTGTTCCAGCCCAACGGCAACTACGTGAAGGTGTACACGCCGAAGGTAGAATTCGGCCCCGACACGTTCCGCCGCATGGTCTACCAGAGCAAGCCGCGAATGCAACTCGACGACACCTTCGGCGCCTTCGACTGCCCCGACGCCGGCCAGATCGCCCCCAAGCGGTCGAGTTCGACGACTCCATTACAGGCGTTGAACTTGCTGAACAGCCCGTTTTTGCTGCAACAATCGGGGTTTTTGGCCGAGCGATTGAGGAACGAAGCCGGCGAAGATGTCGGGAAACAGGTGAGTCGCGGCTTTGCGTTGGTCTTTGGGCGAGAGCCGACCACGGAGGAGCAATCGGCCGCCGTGAAGTTAATAGCGACGCACGGCCTGCCGGCGTTTTGCCGGGCGGTGTTTAACGCGAATGAGTTTGTGTTTGTACGGTGAGCGATTTTGTTTGGCCGCGACGCGGGCAAGCAAAGAAGAAGATTCACCACAAAGGCACAAAGGTCACACAAAGAGACACCCAGGAGGCGTTCGAATTCTCCGAAGTCTTCTTTGTGAGTCTTTGTGTGACCTTTGTGCCTTTGTGGTGAATCTTCTTCTTCCTCTTTTTCGATGGCCGGGCTTTTGGAATTAGAAACGTGAAACGTGAAACTCCCCTCTCCCACGCCGGCCGTCACCTCCTCAACCGTCGCGCCTTCCTGCAACACGGCGGCACCGGCCTCGGCGCCATTGCGCTCGCGTCCTTGCTTCACGCCGACGAGAAGACGCCGCTTCGGCCTGTCATCGACTCCTCGAAGCCGTACGCCCCGCGGAAGCCGCATTTCACCCCGAAGGCCACGCGCGTCCTCGTCATTTTCTGCTCGGGGGCCATCAGCCATCTGGACACGTTCGACTACAAGCCGGAGTTGGTGAAGCGGGACGGGCAGCCGATGCCCGGCGGGAAGTTGGTCACGTTTCAGGGGGAGCAGGGGAACCTTACCAAGCCGTTGTGGGCGTTCAAGCCGCGCGGGAAGTCGGGGAAGATGGTGTCGGACTTATTGCCGAACCTCGCGGAACTTGCGGACGAGATGTGCTTCGTCCACTCAATGACGGCCAAGAGCAACACGCACGGGCCGGCCGAGAACCAGATGGGAACCGGCTTCACGCTGGACGGGTTCCCGTCGATGGGGAGCTGGGTCAGCTACGCCCTCGGCAGCGAGACGCAAGAGTTGCCGGCGTTTGTCGCCATCCCGGACCCACGCGGCGGCCCGCAAGTCGGGCCGAACCACTGGAACAGCGCCTTCTTGCCGGCCGCGTTCCAAGGGACGGCCTTCACGTCCGACAAACCCATCCCGCACTTGACACGGCCTAAAACGATCTCGCCGGAGATGGATGTCGCCACCCGCGACTTCTTGAAACTGCTCAACGACAAGCACTTGGAACTCAACGCCGGTGACACCGACCTGGCCGCCCGCGTCGCCAGTTACGAGATGGCCGCCAAGATGCAGTTGAAGGCCGCCGAGGTCGCCGACCTGACGCGCGAGACCAAGACGACGCACGAGGCCTACGGCACCGACTCGGGGAACAAGACGCTGGCCGGCTTCGCCCGCAACTGCCTGCTGGCCCGGCGACTGCTGGAACGCGGCGTCCGCTTCGTGCAATTGTTCAACGGCGCCTACGCGATGGGCGAGGGCGTCGGCAACTGGGACGGCCACAAGACGCTGAAATCCCAGTACGACATCCACGCCCCGATCCTCGACCGGCCGTGCGCCGCTTTGCTCAAAGACCTGAAATCACGCGGCTTGTTAAAAGACACGCTCGTCGCCTTCGTCACCGAGTTCGGCCGCATGCCCACGTTCCAGAAGGGGGCCAGCGGCCGGGATCACAACCCCAAGGGCTTCACCGTCTGGCTGGCCGGCGCCGGCGTGAAAGCGCCGTTCACTTACGGGGCGACGGACGAGTTCGGCTACCAAGCCGCCGAGAAGGCGACGAGTATCTATGATCTCCACGCGACGATTCTGCACCTGTTGGGCTTGGACCACGAACGCCTGTCGTTCTACCACAACGGGATTGACCGCCGGTTGACGGATGTTCATGGGCATGTTTGGAACGACGTGTTGGCCTAATTCACACCGCCGCGAGGCGGTCGCGTTGGAGTCCCGCTTTTAAGCGGTCTGTGCCCTCCCCGCCGCGGTAGGCAAGAGGACCGAGTCTTCGACGGTCCGACTCCGGGGCGAAACGTCGTCACCCACATTTGGCGAACCCTCGACGACTCGGTTCGCCGGCCGCTCTTGGGTGACAGGTTCAAGACCGCTTAAAAGCGGAACTCCAACGGGACCGCCTGCGGCGGTTATGCGGCTCCTCTCGAAATGGCTTTTGTGTCGGCTGTTGGCCGGGTAAACTATCCTCATGCTCCCGCACATTCCCACTGCCCGAAGCCGCCGTGACTTTCTTTTCAGTGCCGGCGGCGGCCTCGGCGGTTTGGCGCTCGTCCACCTCCTGCAACAAGAATCCAGCGCGGCCCCATCCGCGAACCCGTTGGCCGCGAAGAAGCCGCATTTCGAGGGCAAGGCCAAGTCGGTCATCTTCATGTTCATGGTCGGCGGGCCGTCGCCGCTCGACTTGTTCGACCCGAAGCCGGAACTGGAGAAGTGGCGCGGCAAGCCGTTGCCAGAGAGTCTTGGTAAGTTCCCCAGCCAGTTCACCAAGGGGGATTCGGGGCTATTGCCCACGGCCCGGAAGTTCAAGCGGCACGGCAAGAGCGGGCAGTGGGTGTCCGATTTGATGCCGCACCTCGCGGAGTGCGTGGACGACATCGCCTTCCTCAAGGCGTGCCACTCGAATTCCTCGGTCCACGCCCCGGCGATTTACGAACTGCACACCGGCCGGACGTTGGTGGGCCACCCGAGCATCGGGTCGTGGGTGACGTACGGCTTGGGCAGCGTCAGTGAAAACCTCCCCGCCTATTGCGTGATGCCGCAACCGGAGGGCGTGCCCGAGGGGGGCGCGCCGTGCTGGGGGGCCGGGTATCTGCCGACAGTGAACCAAGGCACGCTGTTCCGCAAGGGGGCGAACCCCATCATCAACTTGAAGCCCCCGGTATCGGTGGGCGGGGAGCAGCACCGCCGGACGTTCGACTTGGTGAAGAAACTGAACGAGCAGCAACTCGACCCGGCCGACCCGGAACTGGCCGCCCGCATTTCCAGTTACGAACTGGCGTTCCGGATGCAGCAGGCGGCCCCGGAAGCCGTGGATTTGACCAAGGAAACGGATACCACCCGTGACGCTTACGGCCTCAACCGCAAGGAGACCGCGGACTTCGGCACCCGCCTCTTGTTGGCAAGGCGGTTGGTCGAACGCGGCGTGCGCTTCGTGCAGGTGTACTCCGGCGGCGGCCCGCTCGTCACGCAGTGGGACGCCCACGACGACATCAAGACGAACCACGAGACGATGTGCGGGCACGTCGATCAGCCCATCGCGGCGCTGCTGAAAGACCTGAAGCGCCGGGGCCTCTTGAACGAAACACTGGTGGTGTGGTGCAGCGAATTCGGCCGCACGCCGTTCTCGCAGGGGGGCCGCGGCCGGGACCACAACCCTTACGGCTATACCATGTGGATGGCCGGCGGCGGCGTGAAAGGGGGCCAGAGCGTCGGCTCCTTGGACGAGTTCGGGATGAAGGCAATCAAGCGCAAGACCAGCGTGAACGACTTCCACGCCACCATCCTTCACCTACTTGGGTTGGAGCACGAGAAACTGACCTACCGGCACAACGGCCGAGACGAGCGGCTGACGGACGTGGCCGGGGAAGTCGTCGAGGAAGTGTTGGCCTGACGCCGCTCCCATAGAATAATCCTCGCTCAACCGCCTGTCACGCGAACATACCCCATGTCGCCGCTCGAAGACCGCCTGCGTCACTTACTGCAAAGCGTCATCGCGCGCGTCGGCGGCGCCATCGAATTCTGGACCGTCGCCTGCATGTCCCGCGGCGACTTCGGCGACCCGAATCAATTCGTGGACGCCCAGTGGTCCACCTTGTTCAACGACGTCCACGAAGTCCGCACGCTTCTCTCGCAACTGCCGTACGAACCGCAGCCCGTCGTCCACGAGCAACTCGCCCGGCTGATGAACCTCTGTTCCGACCTGCGAGACCTTTTTGACACGTTCCTGAAGGCGGAAGAATTCGAACCCGCCCAGACGGAAGCGGCCGTCGCCCGGCTGACGCAATTGTGGAAGGAAGTCCGCTTGCGCGTCTCCCTTTTGGCCGCGACGCTCCCGCTCTCCGCCCCGCTGCCGGGGATCACACTGGAGCAAGAGGCGTACTACCAGGGAATTTTGGACGGGTTGTTTGACCGGTTTACGACGACGAATTAAAGAAGCAGCGCGCCGAACCGATTACCCGTTGTACCGCCCGGCCAAGGCCCGGCGCATCTTCGGCGTCAGGCCCAAGTGGGGCAGGGCGAGGTGCTTGAGCCGCGGGAGGGCCGAACTGTTGAGGAACTCGAAGGCCCCGGGGTCGTGCAGCGGGTTGTCGCTCACGTCCAAGGCCGTGACGTTGAACAGGTAGTTGGACCGGGCCAACGCCCGCGCCCCGTCGTCCCCGATGCGGTTGTCGGCCAAGCGCAGCGAGCGCAGGGTGGCCGCGCCGGACCAGTTGGCCAACACCGTCGCCCCGGCGTTGCCGGCCTCATTGTGGCCGATGTCCAACTTCTCCAAGTTCATCAGGCCGGGGAGGGCGATCACTTCCCGCAAGCCGTCGGCGGTCAGGCTGTTTTCGCTCAGGTCCAATGACCGCAGATCGACGGCCCCAGTCGTCGGCGTGTCCCCGGCGTGGAAGGTGCCGACGTAGTTCAGCCCCGCCCCGAGATGGCGGAGGCTGGAAAGCGCCGGCGAGGAGCACAGCCGGGCGAAGCCGGCCCGGCTCAGTTCGTTGCGGCGCATTTCCAGCGTGGTCAGATTCGCCATGTGGGCGGACTCGGCCAAGACGCGGACGCCGGCGTCCCGGATGGCGTTGTCGCTGAGGTCCAGCCCCGTCAGGCGGGCGAAGGTCGGCGAGCGGGCCAGCCGCTGCACGCCACGGTCGCCGATGCGATTGCGGCCGATGTTCAGACTCCGCAAGTCGGCGACGTGCGGGGAGGCGGCGAGGGCTTGAGTCAACTCTTCGCCCAAGTGCTGGGCGTACATGGTGACCGCCGTCAGCCGGCCGAGGAGCGGGGAAGCCATCAGCCGGATCAAATTACTGCCCACGTCCAGAAAGCGGACGTGACGGATGGGGGCCAAGTCGAAGAGGTCGGCCCCGCGGGCGAGAAACTTCCGGGTCTCGACGTTGACCGTCTCCACGAACCCCCGCCGGAACTCCGCCCACCCGGCGATGCCCTTCAACGGCTCGGACCACGGGGCGTGGAACCGGGCCAACAAGGTCGCCTCCCGGTCAAGAAGGGCCGGGCGGTTCGGGTCAGTTTGGGAAAGGCGGGCGAGGGCGCACTGGACGCGGATAAACTCGCCCCGCGGGTCGTCCCGCTCGTCGAGCCAGTCCGCGAAAATGAGCCGGGGGACGTCGTCCTCCGGGGACGCGCAGACGAGTTCCACGAAGGCGGCTTCTTCGGCGGTCATGCGGTCAGCGGCCAGTGCAGGGACGAATTGAAGAAAAGACATTTCTCGCAAAGTTCGC
>JAYUGD010000580.1:0-1611 GCA_043767785.1 Zavarzinella sp.
CGGCCGCCCCTTCAGGGCTTGAAACATTTCTACCCGCGAGTCCAGCCCCTTCCGGGACTGGCTATATCCGGACGCTCCGTTGGAGCGAAAGACCGAAACCTCGACTGGTTGATGCCGTCGCGTTAGAAGTCGCCGCCGAAATCGCCCCCGCCGCCGCCGTCCCCGCCGCCGCCGCCCCAGTCGCCGCCGCCACCGGTGTTGTCGTTGCCGCTGTCGATGTAGCCGCCGGTGCCGGTGTCGCCGCTGAAGTCGCCGGCCCCCGCGTTGTCCACGGCTTCGTTGCCGCCGCCGCCGGCCACGCCGCCGCCGTCATTGCCGTAGGCCGACGAGTTGTGGTGGCCGAAGAAACTGTCGTACATCCACATCCCGGCCGCGGCCCCGAACATGCCGGTCATGAAGCTGCCGAAGAAGCCCATGCCGCCGCCGCCACCGCCGCCGTAACCGGGCGCGCCGTAACCGCCGCCACCGCCGCCGCCCATCATGCCGGTCAGGCCGCGGACGAGGGCGAACAGCACCCAAATGACCGCGACGGCCCCGAGGCCGACGCACAGCCACGTCACGATGCTCCAACCCTGCTTCTCCTCGTGGGCCGGGGCGTTGTGGCCGCCGGTCTGCTGGTTCGTGCCCGGCTTCACGTCTTTGGCGGCGGCCGGGAGGTTATTCTCCAGGAACACCATCGAAGACTTCAACACCGCGTCGCGGGCCGTCTGCTGCTCGGCCGCGGTCGTCTTGGCCGCCGCGTCCTTGAGTCCCTTGGTCAGCAGGGCTTGGAGTTCGTCTTCCTTGGAGCTGGTGAAGCCCTTGGTCCGCATCTCGGCGTCCACCAGGATGTCCACATAGCCGGGACTCTTGCAGATGAAGATGAACACCCCCTTGGCGTGTTCGTCTTTCGCGTGGCTCTTGGCGAAGTTCGTCAGGAACTGCTTCTTGGCCGCCGCGTCCTTGAGTTCGTCGAACTTGGCCTTGTCGGCGTCCGGCACCTTGGCGACGGTCCAGACCGTCACTTCCCGCCCGCTCTTGGAGGACACCCAGACGGCGAATTCCTCCTTCGCCTTGCGGACGGCGTCCTGACTGAACAGGCCGGCGGCGTCTTCGACCTTCAACTCCCCCGCCTTGCTCGGGGCGGGGGCGGCGGTCAGGGAGCCGAGGCTCAACAGCCCGGCGAACAGGGTCAACAGGCCCAATCGGCCAGCGGTGGTGCGCATGAGGGTGGTCCTTAAAGTACGGGCCCAGTTCCGGCATCTGACAGGTTATTCGCCGGGTCTCGCCGAATATCCGCGCGGGGCCGCGGGCGGGGGCGCCGTTTCCCCATTGTAGGGCAATCGCCGTGCCGGGAATCAAATGAGGAGGGGCCGTCATCCCCATCGTCGCCGTTCGCTCCGCGAACGGGCGCCAGCGGCGATAACACTCATCATTGGGTGTGGCAAATTTTTCTGGCGGCCGTTGGATGTAGTTTTTTGATCCCGGAGGGATCACAGCCATTAGCCGGTGGTTGAGCGAAGCGACACCACCGGAACAACCGTACAGGAAACCGACCCCGGAGGGGTCGCAGCAACTGGCCGGTGTCCGTTGCGGCGACCCCTCCAGGGTCGGTTTCGGGGCGAATCGTGG
>JAYUGD010000581.1:0-4775 GCA_043767785.1 Zavarzinella sp.
AGTTGGAAACGTTCGACCCGAAGCCCGGCACTCGCATCGCCGCTGGAACCGGGGCGATCGACACCGCCGTGAAGGGCATTCAACTGGCGCCCGGCTTAGAACGCACCGCCGAACACATGCAGTCGATCACGATATTGCGGTCAATGGTGAGCAAGGAAGGCGACCACGAACGCGGGGCTTACGCGCTCAAAACCGGCTTCCGCCCGGACCCGACGGTTGTTCACCCCTCAATCGGTGCGGTCCTGTGCCATGAATTGCCCGTTGTCGGAACCGACATCCCGCGCCACGTTAGCATCCTGCCCGGACAATGGCCAAACCGGGGCGGATTTCTCGGCGACAAGTACGACGCCTTCCGCACCGACGACCCCGCCGGCGCCGTTCCCGATACCTCCTCGTTCCTTCCCGCACAGCGTGACGAACTGCGGTTGAAGCACCTGGATGTGGTCGAAGGCGCCTTCGCCCAAGGTCGGCAAAAGCGGGCCGATAACACGCAACACCGCGCCACCCTCGACGGCGCCCGCAAGATGATGACCTCGGAGCAACTCAAAGCCTTCGACGTGTCCAAAGAGCCGCTGGCGTTGCGGCAAGAGTACGGCGACACGGCGTTCGGTCGTGGCTGTCTGGCGGCCCGGCGGTTGATCGAAGTCGGCGTGCGCTGCGTGGAAGTGACCCTCGGCGGTTGGGACACCCACGCCAACAACCATGCGTTTCACACCGCGAATTTGAAGATTCTCGACCCCGCGTTTGCCGCCCTGTTGAAAGACTTAAAGTCCCGTGGCTTGCTCGAAAAGACAATCGTGGTCTGCGGCGGCGAGTTCGGTCGCACGCCCACAATCAACCCCGCCGGTGGCCGCGACCACTGGCCGACGGGCTTCAGCATCGCCGTGGCCGGTGGTGGCTTTCGCGGTGGTCAAGTCATCGGCGAAACCGACCCCGAAGGCAAGAAAGACCCCACCCGCCCCATCGCCATCGGCGACCTGCACGCCACCATCCTCACCGCCGTCGGCATCGACCCCGCGAAGCTCAACCAAACCCCAATCGGCCGCACCGTCCCCCTCGCCGAAGGCAAAGTCATCCCGGAATTGCTGATGTGAACCGACGGTCGTTTTGTGGATCGAGTCGACGCTCTACTCGGAACATTTTACGGGATCGCCAACACTTCTAAGTCGAGTCTGTCGAACCCGTTGTCGGCTGGAATTGTAACAACTCGTTGAACCGGGCTAACCGATTGTTGGTCGCTGTCGGTCTGTGCGATTAAGAGTTCAGGTTGTGGAGCAACGGGTTTGGGCGATGGCAGTAGAGGCGGGGCGACTCGATCGGTCGTTGTTTCAGGACGTGGGAACATCCCACCCGAAGAAATAGAGCATCTTAAATATCCCTATTGCGCTTTGCTCCGGTTGGAGCGATGTTGGTCTCACCTACTGTGAGCGACCGGTCATGAAAGCGCTATCGATGGACCTCCGGACGCGGGTGCTGACGGATTATGAGGCCGGGGCGACGTTCGCGGCGCTGGGACGCCGGTACCACGTTTCGGCAGAATGGGTCCGCCGGTTGATCCGCCGGCACGAAGCCACCGGGGAGATCGCGGCCCGCTCATCGCGGAACCGTCGGATCCCGCTTCACGTCCGCCTGGGGGCCGAGATCCGGGCCACCGTCGCCGCGCAACCGGACCTTACCCTGGAGATCTTGCGGCAGCGGTTGGGGGTGACCGGCACCCTCGCCCGGCTCTCCCAACCGCTCCGCGCGTTGAACATCTCGTTCAAAAAAAACGCTCGTCGCCGCCGAACAAGCCCGGCCCGATGTCGCCGAGCAGCGGGCCGAATTCCGGGCGTTCCAGGCGTCCGGGATCGACCCGGACCGGTTCGTGTTCATCGACGAACCGTGGGTCAAGACCAACCTGACGCGGGTGTCCGGGTGGGGGCCGACGGATCAACGGGTGATCGAGTCGGTGCCCCACGGCCACGGGATGACGACGACATTCGTGGGGGCGTTGCGGTCCACCGGGTTGGTGGCCCCGATGGTCGTCGATGGGGCGATCAACGGGGCCGTGTTCAAGGCGTATGTGGCGCAGCAACTGGTTCCGGTCCTCAAGCCGGGCGACATCGTGGTGATGGACAACCTGTCGAGCCACACGATCGCCGGGGTCCGGGAGGCGATCCGGGCCGCAGGCGCAGACGTGTTGTACCTGCCCCCGTACAGCCCGGACCTGAACCCGATCGAGATGGTGTTCTCGAAGGTCAAGGGGGAGATCCGCAAGCGGAAGCCGCGGACCAAGCCGGAGTGTGACCGCTTGTGCGGCGCGTGCCTGGATTGGTTCACCCCCGAGGAATGCGAAAACGACATCCGGCACGCCGGCTATCGACGCAACACAGATACTGAAAATGCTCTAGAGCATTTTCAGTATCTGTGTTGCGTCGATAGCCGGCGTGCCGGATGTCGTTTTCGCATTCCTCGGGGGTGAACCAATCCAGGCACGCGCCGCACAAGCGGTCACACTCCGGCTTGGTCCGCGGCTTCCGCTTGCGGATCTCCCCCTTGACCTTCGAGAACACCATCTCGATCGGGTTCAGGTCCGGGCTGTACGGGGGCAGGTACAACACGTCTGCGCCTGCGGCCCGGATCGCCTCCCGGACCCCGGCGATCGTGTGGCTCGACAGGTTGTCCATCACCACGATGTCGCCCGGCTTGAGGACCGGAACCAGTTGCTGCGCCACATACGCCTTGAACACGGCCCCGTTGATCGCCCCATCGACGACCATCGGGGCCACCAACCCGGTGGACCGCAACGCCCCCACGAATGTCGTCGTCATCCCGTGGCCGTGGGGCACCGACTCGATCACCCGTTGATCCGTCGGCCCCCACCCGGACACCCGCGTCAGGTTGGTCTTGACCCACGGTTCGTCGATGAACACGAACCGGTCCGGGTCGATCCCGGACGCCTGGAACGCCCGGAATTCGGCCCGCTGCTCGGCGACATCGGGCCGGGCTTGTTCGGCGGCGACGAGCGTTTTTTTTGAACGAGATGTTCAACGCGCGGAGCGGTTGGGAGAGCCGGGCGAGGGTGCCGGTCACCCCCAACCGCTGCCGCAAGATCTCCAGGGTAAGGTCCGGTTGCGCGGCGACGGTGGCCCGGATCTCGGCCCCCAGGCGGACGTGAAGCGGGATCCGACGGTTCCGCGATGAGCGGGCCGCGATCTCCCCGGTGGCTTCGTGCCGGCGGATCAACCGGCGGACCCATTCTGCCGAAACGTGGTACCGGCGTCCCAGCGCCGCGAACGTCGCCCCGGCCTCATAATCCGTCAGCACCCGCGTCCGGAGGTCCATCGATAGCGCTTTCATGACCGGTCGCTCACAGTAGGTGAGACCAACATCGCTCCAACCGGAGCAAAGCGCAATAGGGATATTTAAGATGCTCTATTTCTTCGGGTGGGATGTTCCCACGTCCTGAAACAACGACCGATCGAGTCGCCCCGCCTCTACTGCCATCGCCCAAACCCGTTGCTCCACAACCTGAACTCTTAATCGCACAGACCGACAGCGACCAACAATCGGTTAGCCCGGTTCAACGAGTTGTTACAATTCCAGCCGACAACGGGTTCGACAGACTCGACTTAGAAGTGTTGGCGATCCCGTAAAATGTTCCGAGTAGAGCGTCGACTCGATCCACAAAACGACCGTCGGTTCACATCAGCAATTCCGGGATGACTTTGCCTTCGGCGAGGGGGACGGTGCGGCCGATTGGGGTTTGGTTGAGCTTCGCGGGGTCGATGCCGACGGCGGTGAGGATGGTGGCGTGCAGGTCGCCGATGGCGATGGGGCGGGTGGGGTCTTTCTTGCCTTCGGGGTCGGTTTCGCCGATGACTTGACCACCGCGAAAGCCACCACCGGCCACGGCGATGCTGAAGCCCGTCGGCCAGTGGTCGCGGCCACCGGCGGGGTTGATTGTGGGCGTGCGACCGAACTCGCCGCCGCAGACCACGATTGTCTTTTCGAGCAAGCCACGGGACTTTAAGTCTTTCAACAGGGCGGCAAACGCGGGGTCGAGAATCTTCAAATTCGCGGTGTGAAACGCATGGTTGTTGGCGTGGGTGTCCCAACCGCCGAGGGTCACTTCCACGCAGCGCACGCCGACTTCGATCAACCGCCGGGCCGCCAGACAGCCACGACCGAACGCCGTGTCGCCGTACTCTTGCCGCAACGCCAGCGGCTCTTTGGACACGTCGAAGGCTTTGAGTTGCTCCGAGGTCATCATCTTGCGGGCGCCGTCGAGGGTGGCGCGGTGTTGCGTGTTATCGGCCCGCTTTTGCCGACCTTGGGCGAAGGCGCCTTCGACCACATCCAGGTGCTTCAACCGCAGTTCGTCACGCTGTGCGGGAAGGAACGAGGAGGTATCGGGAACGGCGCCGGCGGGGTCGTCGGTGCGGAAGGCGTCGTACTTGTCGCCGAGAAATCCGCCCCGGTTTGGCCATTGTCCGGGCAGGATGCTAACGTGGCGCGGGATGTCGGTTCCGACAACGGGCAATTCATGGCACAGGACCGCACCGATTGAGGGGTGAACAACCGTCGGGTCCGGGCGGAAGCCGGTTTTGAGCGCGTAAGCCCCGCGTTCGTGGTCGCCTTCCTTGCTCACCATTGACCGCAATATCGTGATCGACTGCATGTGTTCGGCGGTGCGTTCTAAGCCGGGCGCCAGTTGAATGCCCTTCACGGCGGTGTCGATCGCCCCGGTTCCAGCGGCGATGCGAGTGCCGGGCTTCGGGTCGAACGTTTCCAAC
>JAYUGD010000582.1:0-1604 GCA_043767785.1 Zavarzinella sp.
GACATTCGCCCCCACCCGGTTCCGCACCCCGCCGCGCATCCTCATCCCCAAGCTGGAGAAGAGCCGCGACCAGTGGAAGGCCAAGGCCGCCGGCGCCAAGGTCAAACTCCACGCGCGGGGCGTCCGCATCCGGGATCTGGACCTCCGCCGCGAGCGCTGGAAAGGTCTCGCGGCGGCCGCCGGGCAGAAACTCCCGGCGGTCGAAGAACAACTCCGGCGGGCGCAGGCGGACTTGGCCGACGCGCTCGCCCGGGTCGCCCGGCTCGAAGGCGACGCCAAAAAAAACTGAGCCGGCCCGGGGCGCTCTCGCCGCCGCGCGGCGGCCGGTATTCCGGCGATTTGGTTTCGCTCGTCGTCGGTCTCTATCTCCGCACCAGCGCCTCCCTCCGCGGCGCCGCCGCGGCCCTGGGGCTGTTGGCCCGCCACTGGCAACCCGGCCTGGCCGTCCCGTCGCACACGACCCTCCGCGACGGGGTTCTGCGACTCGGCTGTCACGCGCTCGTCCGTCCCCTGCCCAAGGACACGCCTTGGCTGTGGCTCATTGACCACACCGGCGGGATCGGCTCGCAAAAACTCTTCGTCATCGCCGGCTGTCCCATGTCCGAGCTTCCCTTCGGGAAGCGGTCCCTGGCGCCGGCCGACCGGCGTCGGGTCGCCCTGGTTCCGATGGAAAAATCCAATGCGTTGCTCGTGAACGCCGAACTGGAGAGGGCCGTCCTCCGGACCGGCGCCCCGCGTCTGATCGTGTCGGACCAGGGGACGGACCTGGTCGGGGGGATCAAACAGTTCCGGGGGCGTCACCCGGACACGGTCGCCGCGGGCGACGCCGCGCATCACGGGGCGAACGTGCTGGAAAACCGCTGGGAACGCGACCCGCGATGGAATGAGATGCGGCGACGGTTCGCGCACGCCAACCACGGGATGCGCCAGACGGCGGACGCCATGTTGCTGTCGCCGACGCCGCGGGGCAAGTCGCGGTTCATGAATGTCGGGCCGCTGCTGCGATTCGCGGGCCGGGTGTCGGTGTTGTTGAACCGGGAGGAGCCGGACGGGAAGGTCGTGCGACGATACGGCTGGCTGGCGGAGTACGCGGACGACCTGGCCGGCTGGCGGGAGCCGCACGACCTGGTCGTGAAGACGATCAGCCGGGTGCGGCTTCACGGCTTGAACACGGAGACGCTCGGGGAACTGGAGAAGGAATGGGGGCCGGAGAACACGCGGTTGGGGACGGTGATGACGCGGGGCTACCTGCGGGTGTACGTGCGCAACACCGTGAAAAGCGCCCGGCCGGGGGAGACGCTGGCGGGGAGCAGCGAAGTGTTGGAGTCGGCCTTTGGGAAGTTGAAGTCGAAGATGGGGGCGGACGGGACGGGGGAACTGACGGGAATGGCGCTGGCGCTCGGGGCGATCCTGGGCCGTCCCGGCGGGGAGGACATCCGGGAGGCGCTCGACGCCGTGCCGCAGAAGAAAGCCGGGGGACTGATCGGGCGACTGATCGGGGCCACCGTCGGCCGTCTGCGACAAAAGCTGTTCGCCGACGCAACGGCGTAACAGTTTCGGGATGAACGCCAAACCCACGCAAGAGAAAGTTGAATACAGCCCAC
>JAYUGD010000583.1:0-1601 GCA_043767785.1 Zavarzinella sp.
AGGCGATGCCGGGGGGGTGAGAAGACATTTTTTAGCCACGGATCGAACACGGATAAGCACGGATAAAGGCAAAGAGAAGAACTTCACCACAGAGGACACAGAGGACACAGAGAAAAGACAGGAGAGAAGACTTTTTAAAAATGTCTTTCCTCTGCTTTGGCTGTTCTCTGTGTCCTCTGTGGTGAAGTTCTTCTCTTTGCCTTTATCCGTGCTTATCCGTGTTCGATCCGTGACTAAAAATGTTTTAAATGCGTCGTCACGCCGCCAAGGCCGGCCGCCGCACCACTGCCGCCCGCCCCGCGCACTCATTCCAAATCCCGGACATCTTCGCGGCCAGCGCGTCCCAGTCGTATTCGCGCTCGACGGTCATGCGGCCGCGCTGGGCGGTGCGGCAGGCCAAGTCGTGGTAGGCGGTCGTGTCCAGGATGGCGTCGGCGAAGGCGGTCGGGTCGTCCGCGACGGTGACGTGTTGCTGGTGCTTGAGCCGCAACCCCTCGACGCCGACTTTGGTGGTGACGACGGGCAGGGCGGTGGCGAGGGCTTCCAGAATCTTCAGGCGGGAGCCGCCGCCGATGCGCAACGGCACGGCCATCATGCCGGCCCGCTCCAGGAACGGCCGCACGTCCGGCACGTCCGCGTGCAACTCGGCGCCGGGCGTGCGCTCGATCAGCGCCCGCAAGTCCTTCGGCGGCTTGCGGCCGACGACTTGGAACACGGCCCGTGACTCCTGCTCCCGCACGGCCGGCCAGATCGTTTCCAGCATCCAGCGGACGCCGTCGAGGTTGGGCCGCCAATCGAGGCTCCCCAAAAACAGAATGCGGAACGGGTCGCGGTCGCGGGCCGGCACGGGCTGGAAGTGGCGCGTGTCCACGCCGTTGTCCACGACGGCCGGGTTCACGGCCCCGAAGCGGTCGCCCATCAGTTGGGCGTCCTCGGCGCTGACGGCCATCGCCCGGTCGGCGGCCCGGTAGGCCCAGGTCTCGAACTGTTCAAACTTCCGCCACTGCTCCCGCAATACCCAGCGCTTCATCGGGTTCGTCTCCACGTCCGCGGAGCGCTGCCAGATCAGCGACTCGACGTTGTGGGCCATCACCACCCACGGCTCCGGGCGTTTCGCCAACAGTCTCGCATAGGGCGACCACTCGGCGTGCCACAAATCGGGCGTGTCTTCCCTGGCAAGGGCCGCGACCTCGGCGGCCATCGCCGGGCTGGCGTGCGTCGCCACCGAGTACGGCAGCGGCGAGAACAGGTTCCCGAACAGCCGGGAGTAGAAGCCCACCCCGGACTTCGGCGGCACGACGCGGTCCACGACGCGCACGGAAATCCCCGCCTCGACCAGCGCCCGCGTGGCGCCGGCCTGCTCGGCCGGGTCTTGCTGCCGGTGGACAATCAGCGTGATGCGGTGCTCGGCCGCCAGCCGGCCCAGCAGGTGAAACGTGCGGAGCCGCTTGCCGGACGTGAGCGGGAACGGGAGTTCTTCGTCGAGGACGGCGACGTGCGTGCGGGGCATCGGAATCCTTTCCAATGATGGACGACTGGGGAGTATGACACGGGGGGGGAAATCTGACAAGGTGACAAGGTGACCGGGTGACAAGGTGACA
>JAYUGD010000584.1:0-12769 GCA_043767785.1 Zavarzinella sp.
CTCACGCTCGCCGGCGTCTCGCCCGCCCAAGCCCCGAAAGACAAGCCGGCCCCGGCGAAGGCCAAGCCCACGGCGGCCGAGACCGCCCAGGCCGAGACGAAGCTGAAGGCCGCGAACTGCGCCATCAGTTACGAAGACCTGCCGCCGCTCGCCCCCAACGGCCCGCGCCAAAAGGGCCAGGCGGACCACGTCGCCTTCCCGCGGGACGTGATGGACCACGACGTCGCCCGCCTCGTCCCGCTGATGCAAAAGCTGCCGGCCCTCAAGATCGTGGACCTCGGCGGCTGCACCCACGTCACCGCGAAGGGGTTCAAGGAAATCGCCAAACTCGACACGCTGAAGGCCGTCTTCTTGGACGGCGCGACCGTCGAACACGACGGCTTGTTCGCCCTCTCCAAGATCCCCACGCTCCAGTGGCTCGACCTGTCCCGCACCACGGTGACGGACACCGACCTCCGAGACATCGGCGACTTCGCGGGCCTGATGACGCTTAAACTGGAAGGCGTCCCCGCCCTCACGGCGGCGGGGGTGGCCCACCTCGGCACAATCGCCCGCCTGCACACGTTGCACATCACGGTCACGGCGGACCAAGCGGGCATGGTGGCCGAGATCAGCAAGCTCACCAAGCTCTCCGAGTTGAAGGTCTACCCGGTCACCGACGCCGAGACGAAGGACATCGCCAAGCTCGCCGCCCTGCAAGTGTTGGACGTGAACGACCCGTACGTGTCCCGGTACGGCCTGCGCGCGGCCCGCTCCCGCCGTGTGATGCCGGCGGCCGTGCCGATGCCGGCCGCGAAAGTCCCGGCCGTGGCCGGCAAGGCCCCGGTCCGCCGCGGATTCGCCACGCACGAGATCACGGCCAAGGGGCTGGAGACCATCGCCACCGCTTGCACGGACCTGCGCGTGTTGAAAGTGGCCGGCCACCCGGTCACGCTGAAGGACTCCGCGGTCGCCAAGTTGGAATTCCTGACGGAACTCGACGCCACGGGCACGGACGTGGACGACGCCGGGGCCGTCGCCCTCGGCAAGATCAAGACGCTCGCGAAGCTGCACCTGTCGGCGACCAACGTGACCACGGCCGGCGTGCGGGAACTGTCCCTGATCGGGTCGCTGGAGGAACTGTCCGCGGACGCCCTGCCGCTGACGGAGGAGGTCATCAAGTACCTCAGCCAGAACCGCAAGTTCAAGGTCCTGTCCCTGAACAACACGCGCGTGGACCTGTCCGACCGCCGGGCGTGGGGCGCGTTCAACCGCCTGGAGCGGGTGTCCCTGGAGAACACGAACGTCACGGACAGCACGATCATGGCCCTCACGAAGGTGCCGACGCTCAAGTTCGCGGACGTCACCATGAACTGCCCGAACGTCACCCAAGAGGGGGCGCAGGCCCTGCAGCGGGAAATGCCGGCCACACGGGTGTGGTGGTACCCGTGCGACATGGTGTTCTGGCCGGGCGGCGGAGGCGTCCCGGACATCCGGGTGCCGGACCTCAAGTACCGCAACCCGAACCAACTCCCGATGAAGACCCCGGTGGTGGCGACGAACACCAAGGCCCCGCCCGCCCCGCCGCCGGCCATCCGCGTCATCGGCGGCGGGCTGGGGAGCAAGTGACGACGTTCTTGGGTGATGGCATGAGCCATCGCCCGGGGGCGGTCGCTTACCTCACCCCCTAACCCCCTCTCCGAAACGGAGAGGGGGACCGGCCGCGGATCATGGCAAGCGCGTTCTCGAACACTTCGACACTTTTGCTCCCCCTCTCCGTTTCGGAGAGGGGGCCGGGGGGTGAGGTAAGCGGCCGCCCCGTGCCGTTCGCCCAAAACGATCTCTCATGGAGGATTCCCCCGTGCGCCGATGCCTCTTCGCGGTTCTGCTTGTGGCCGGCTGTTCCCGGCCGACGCCAGCCGAAGTCCCGGCCGACCTCGGCTCGCGCACGGCCGGCAGCGACTGGGCCAAGTTCCTCGGGCCGACCGCGGACGGCAAGTCCCCGGAGACGGGCATCTACACGAAATGGCCCAAGGACGGGCTGAAAATCCTCTGGGAGACCGAGATGGGCCTGGGGTTCGCCCCGCCCGTCGTCAGCCGCGGCCGGCTGTTCCACTTCGACCGCTTCCGCGACCAGAACCGCCTCAGTTGCCGCAACGCCGAGACCGGCAAGCTGCTCTGGAAGTTCGAGTACGAGACCGACTACCAAGACCTGTACGGCTACAGCCCCGGCCCGCGCACCTGCCCCGTGGCGGACGACGACCGCGTGTACGTCATCGGCCCGGAGGGGATGCTGCACTGCGTCGCCGTCGCCGACGGCAAGGAGATTTGGAAGGTCGACACACGCGGGGCGTACCACGTCCACCAGAACTTCTTCGGCGTCGGCAGCGCGCCGTGGGTCGAGGGGGACGTGTTGATCGTCGCCGTCGGCGGCAGTCCGAAGGGGCCGCGGCCGACCGACCTGCGCGAGGCCAAGGGGAACGGCTCCGGCGTCGTCGGCTTCGACAAGAAGACCGGCAAGGAACTGTACAAAGTCTCCGACGAAACGTCGTCCTACGCCAGCCCCGTCGTGGCGACCGTCGGCGGCGAACGCAAGGCCTTCTACTTCGCCCGCACCGGCCTGTTGGCCTTCGACCCCAAGACCGGCGCCAACCCCGTTCAATTCCCGTGGCGGGCCAAGGTGATGGAGAGCGTCAACGCCAGCAACCCCGTCGTCGTCGGGGACAAAGTCCTCGTCACGGAGTGCTACGGCCCCGGCTCCGCATTCTTGGAGGTCACGCCCAAGGCGTTCAAGAAAATTTGGACCGACGACGACCGGGAGCGCGGCGACAAGGCCCTGCGGTGCCACTGGAACACGCCCGTCCACGAGAAGGGCTTCGTCTACGGCTCCAGCGGCCGCCACGAGAACGAGGCCGAGCTGCGCTGCGTCGAACTGGCCACCGGCGAAATGAAGTGGAAGGAACCGGGCCTGACGCGCTCGTCGTTGACCGCCATCGACGGCCACTTCCTCTGCATGACCGAGCGCGGCGAGTTGCTGTTGCTGAAGGTCAACCCGGCGAAGTTCGAGCAAGTCGCCAAGTGGCAGACCGACTTGGATTCGCCCTGCTGGGCCGCCCCGGTCGTCTCGCACGGCCTGATGTACATCCGCGGCAAAGACCGCCTTCTTTGTGCGGAGTTGATGCCTGACACGCGCCCAAAGGCGCCAGACACGATCCCAAAGATGCCTGATGCTCCTCAGAAGTCAGCGGAGCCCAAACCAACAATCATCTCTAATCCAATTAAGATAGGTCATTTGGTAGCGACGAGAAAAATCAGCTTGGCCGATGGATTATTAATGTCAATTTCATTTGTTATTGTAGATCCTTCAGATCCTGAATTTCGCAAGATAAATAGCGGTATGATTGCATTGGCATTCGTCGAGAATCTCACTGAAGTAAAGGATTATCGACTATCAGGTCGTACTCAGGCAAAACTCAGCCGTGGTGGTAAAGATTTTTCACTAACGGAACCAAAGTTTCGAGACCTTGGAAATTCAGTCAAAACAGTTGATTACGCGTCATTCACAGCAGGAGAGTTTTTATTATTCTTGAAGGGGAGTGGAAAATTATCGTTGTCAATTGATGGAAAAAAATATGAGCTTAATGACACTTGGAATGAACACGTTTCTGAGCTGTTAAAAGAGGTTGAAAGTCAGAAAGGAAAAGTGAAAAAGTGAACAACACGTTCAGTGCTACATGTGAACATCATGATTTGTTAAACGCATGGTCAATAAATCTAGACTGCATTATGCATTGACGACCGCCCGATTATCAGACATATCTTCTGTTGTCACGTTCGGCGTCGGCATCACCCGCCCCAAGACCGGCCCGGCGGCCATCGTCGTCCCCAGCGCCATCAGCACCATCATCGCGAACAGCGTCGGCGTGACGACGCCCAGTTCCAGCCCCACGTCGATGACGATCAGGCCCATCAGGCCGCGCGTGTTCATCAGCGCGCCCAAGGCCGTGGCCGAGCGCCAGGACTGGCCCGTGAAGCGGGCGGCGGCGACCGTCCCGCCGAACTTCCCGACCGTCGCCACCACGATGACTAACCCGCACCACAGCCACTGGTCCACGCCGTGGATCAACCCGACGCGGGTGTTCATCCCGGTGACGGCGAAGAACGCGGGCAGTAAGAGCACCGTCACCACGTCGTGCAGTTTTCGACGGCACTCGGCCGCCAGCCGACTCTCCGACGGGAGAATCGCCCCGACCAAGAACGCCCCGAACACCGCGTGGATGCCGATCATCTCCGTCGCCAGCGCCGAGAGCAGCACGGCGGCCAAGACGGCGGGCAACACGGCCCGCGGCAACGGCCCCGTCTCCCAGCGCGCGGCCAACTTCGCGGCCAGCGGTTTCACGACCAAGAACATCGCGGCGACGTAAGCCGCCGCCCCGAGCGTGACCAGCGCCGCCCCGCCGACTTGGGCCTTCGCCACGCCGACCACGAACGCCAGCAGGCACCACGCCGTCGCGTCGTCCGTCGCGGCGCAGCCGAGGGCGAGAACGCCCACCGTCGTCTTCTCTAACTTGCGGTCGGTCAGGATGCGGGCCAGGACCGGGAACGCGGTGATCGACATGGCGACGCCCATGAACAGGGCGAAGCTCGTGAACGGCACGCCGTCCCCCGCGAACGCCGGGTACAGCCCGAGCGCGAGGGCGGCCCCGAGGACGAACGGCAACACGATGCCCGCGTGCGAAATGGCGACGGCCGACCCCGCCTCCTTCTTCAAGGCGCCGAGGTTCAGGTCCGTGCCGACCAGGAACATGTACAGGCACACGCCGAGTTGGGCGATCATTTGCAGCGACCCGCGCACGCGGCCGGCGGGGTCATCAACCGCGGCGGGGATCAACAGGTGCATGAGGTTCGGGGCGATTTCCCCGAGGACCGACGGCCCCAGCAGCAGCCCGGCGACAATCTCGCCGATCACCGCCGGCTGGCCGACGTACTTGAACGCCCGGCCGAGCACGTGCCCCAGGCCAATCACCGCCGCGAGCGTCGCCAACACGTGCGGCAGGACGTGCAATTTCGCCGGCTTTTCGACCGCCGCCACGTCCCGCGCCGTCTCCGGTTCCAGCGTAACGCCGGCCGCCCGAATCAGGAAGAACAGGCCGACGCCAGCGGCCAGCGTGACGAGATAGAAGACGGCGACCCGGCCGGGCCGGTTGGGGGAGTGGGCGTTCATATTGCAATCACCATGACGGCGAGGATAAGCGGCGGCTAATGTACTCCTCACGCTCCGCGTGAGGATTGGCCACTTCCCCATCGGAACAGCGACCTCGGGCCGGGAGCGGTCCTCACGCGGAGCGTGAGGAGTACATTGGCCGCGGCGGGTGGGCGTTTATGTCAGTTCGCCGCGGCCGTCGCCGCCTTCTGGGCGAGGTAGGCGGCCTTCTCGGCCCGCATTTCGTCCATCAGCGGCCACAGCACGTCCACGTCGTCCTTGAACAGGTCGCCGATCAGCACGTCCGTCACGAGGCCCTTCATGTCCGGGTGCTTCTTGACGAACCGGCCGAAGCTGAACCCCTCGTAGAACTCGACGACCAGCCGCCGCATGCGCTCCATGCCGGCCACGTACGCCGGCTCCCACTTGCGGAGTTGCGCCTCCGACGTGTCCCCCTTGGCCAGCCCCTCCGCGATGCAGTCGGCCGCCATCTGGGCCGACGTGAGGGCGAGCAGCACGCCGGACGAGTACAGCGGGTCGAGGAAGCCGAAGGCGTCCCCGACCAAGGCCCACCCGTCGCCGGCGGCCTTCGTGGCCCGGTACGAGTACTCCTTTTGTGCCCGGAAGATGTCGCACCGCGTCGCGTTGGCGATGCGCGGCTGCACGCCGGGGCAGCGGGCCACTTCCTCGTTGTAAATCGTCTCGTAGTCCTTGGTGCCGCGGTTCTGGAACAGGTACTCGTGGGCGGCGACGACGCCGACGCTGACGATGTCGTCGTGCAGCGGGATGTACCAGAACCACCCCTTCTTGTCCTTCGTCTGGATGACGATGGTGGCCCCCTCGTCCTGGCCCTGGTCGCGGTACGCGCCCTTCCAGTACGTCCACACGGCGGCCTTCTTCAGGTCCGCGTCCCACAGGCGCAGGTTGAACTTGTCGATGAGCATGGAACTCTGGCCGCTGGCGTCCACGACGACCTTGGCCCGCACCTCACGCTCGCCGCCGTCTTCGAGCTTCACGCGCACGCCGACGGCCCGCGACCCCTCGAACAGCACTTCCAGCACGCGGGCGCCCTCGTGGACGGTGACGCCGTGCTCCTTCGCGTTCGTCAGCAACAGGTGGTCAAATTCACTGCGGCGCACCTGCCACGTCTGGGACGACTCCTCCGGCTTGTGGTCGCAGAAGTAGAACGGCTCCGACAGTTTGCCGTGCTCCGTCACGAACTGCACGCTGAACTTCTTGACGAAGTGGCTCGTCTGCATCTTCGGCAGCATGCCGAGCCGCTTGATGACGTGGTACGTCTGCGGGATGAGCGACTCACCGATGTGGAACCGCGGGAAGTGGTCCCGCTCCAAGAGTGTGACTTTGTGCCCGTGCTGGGCCAGCAGCGTCGCCGTCGCCGAACCGGACGGGCCGCCGCCGATGACGATGACGTCGGTGTCTGGGGGAGAGGTATTCATGGGTCGGGTCTCCGTTGGGTTCGGTTGGCGATTCTCGATCCCGGGGTTCGCCGAGCCTCACCCACGGGCTACAGTCCGTCGCCCCATCCGGGGCTGAATACCAAACGCAGGGTTTTAGCCCCGGATGGGGCGACGGACTGTAGCCCGTGGGTGAGGCTCGGCGAACCCCGGGGATTTCCGCGTCGCGTTGCCTTTCGTCACTTCCACGGGCTATCATCGTCCTCGTGCGGCTCGCGCACCACTTCCAGCAGCTCCACCAGCGTCTTCAAATCGCCCCGGTTCAGGTGCCCGAGTTGCCGGCGGTGGCAGTCCCGCAGCGGGGCGGCCATCTCGTCGAGCAGTTGAATGCCAACCGGTGTGATGCCGACCAGAACGGACCGGCGGTCTTCCGGCGTGCGGGTGCGGGCGATCAGCCCCCGCAGTTCCAGCTTGTCGATCATGCGGGTGATGTCCGGGGCGCGGGACACCAGACTTTCGGCGACCGTGAGCGTCGGCACGGGGGCCGGGTGTTTGGCCCGCAGCAGCCGCAGCACGTTGTACTGCTGGGGGGTGAGGTCGAACCGGCTGAACAGCTCGTCCTCCAGCGCCCGCAGGCGGTCGTACGTCCGCCACAGGTTCAGGAACGCCTCCTGCTCCGGGGAGTCGAACCGCAGGCCGTGGGTCGGGGCGGGCGTGGTCATCCTTCCATTTATAACCGTTCGGCCGATAGTTGTCCAGACAATTAAAATGGAAATCAAAAGGCGGGAGACGTTCCCCCCGCCGCGGCTTTGCCTTAGGCCGTCACATCGCGTTCCCGGCCGTCCGCCGCTTCCGCGCCTGGATGAACGAGTTCACGCACAGGGCGACGAACACGACACAGAGGCCGATCATCAGCGCGCCGGCCACCGTGCCCGACTTGCCAAAGTCCATGTTGTTCCGCATCAACGGCATGACGCCGCCGACGGCCCCGAGCAACCCCACCAGCGCGGCGACGTGCATGACGTGCTTCCGCAGGCCGGGCTTCGCCATCACGATCAGCCCGCACACGATCAGCACGGCGCCGAAGCCGACAGGGATCAACGCCGTGGGTGAGGTGCCCTTCTCGCCGACCTCGCCGAACGTCGTCGGGGCCAAGTAACCGATCAGGCCGACGGCCGTGAGCAGGACGCCGAAGAGAATCGAAAGCGGAGCCATTACAAAACCCTTCTTCATGTTGGTGGATCACGGGTCAGTTTAGGGTTTCACGATCCCGTTGCGACTCTTGCGCCCGGCGGCCGATCTCCGATAAGATAAGCCCGATGTTTAACCTCCCCGCCTTGCTCGAATCCGTCCGCGACCGGGTGAAGCCGCCGGTCCTCGTCCTCATGGGGTCGCCGGCCCAGGCCGCCGACCTGTGCGTCGCCTTGGGGGACGCCGAGACCGTCTGCTACCAGACCGACATGCACCAAGCCGAGAAGTTGCGGCGCCTGCTCGACGAACGCGCCTCGGCCGCCACCGTCGAGTTGAAGCCGGACGTGTGGGACTTGCCGGCCCGCTTCCAGACCGTGCTGTTCCCGGTGTCGGCCCACGGCGAACGCGAGTACAAACTCGACCTGATGGAGCAGGCGTCCCACGCCTTGGCCCCCAAGGGGCTGTTCGTCTCCCTGTCCGAGTACAAGAAGGATCAGTTGTTGCCGAAGGCCCACAAGAAGCTGTTCGGCAAGTGCAGCGAGCTGCCGGCCAGCAAGCTCGGCAGCGTCTTCTGGAGCGCCCAGGACGGGGAGAAGCCCAAGCGCCGGCACGAGGTGTCGTACCGGGCGAAAGTCTTGGACGGGCCGGCGCACACGTTCATTTGCCGGCCCGGCGTGTTCGGGTACGGCGAACTGGACAAGGGCGCGCGGGCGCTGCTGGAAGCCGCCGAGATCCGGCCGAATGACCGCGTGTTGGATTTGGGGTGCGGCGTCGGCTCCGTCGGCATTCTGGCGATGGACCGGGCCGGCCCCGGCGGGCACGTCACCTTCGTGGACAGCAACGTCCGGGCCTTGGCCCTCAGCGCCGAGAACGCCACCGCCAACGGCATGACCGACTTCGCCTGCCACGCGGCCGTCAGCCTGGACGGCTTGCCGCCCGCCACGTTCGACGTGATCCTCGCCAACCCGCCGTACTACGCGAACTCGTGGATCGCGCAAATGTTCATCGAGAAGTCCCTGCCGCTGCTGAAGCCGGGCGGGCGCATGTTCATCGTCACCAAAATGATTAACCACGTCGCCCCGGTGATGGCCGAGACCTTTCCGGACGCGACGTGGGAAGAGAAGCGCGGCTACCACGTCCTGCGGGGGAACGCGCCGTGACCGCGTGCCCCACTTCCGCCTCGGCCCCGGGGTTCGATTTCGCGGATGATGCGGCGGGACGCGGCGATGATTGGACGGCTGACGGACGGGTGAACCGAAAATCACCGCCGTCAGGCGGTCGTGTTGGAGTCCCGCCTTCAGGCGGTCTGTGACCTGCCACCCGCGTGAGGCCGGCGAACCGAGTCTTCGAGGGTTCGCCAATGTGGGTGATGACCGTTCGCCCAAGGGGTCGGACCCTCGAAGACTCGGTCCTCTTGCCTACCGCGGCGGGGAGGTCACAGACCGCCTGAAGGCGGAACTCCAACGCGACCGCCTGGCGGCGGTATTCATCAAGTCGGCGATTCCGTGTGTACTCCGTGGGCGGCCGCCTTCTTCGCCGCCAGATCCGCATCCCCATGCCCGTGTTCGCGGTCCCAGCGGTCCTTCACCCACTGGATCGTGTAGTAGAACACCGGGGTCAGCACCAGGCCGAAGACGGTCACGCCGGTCATGCCGGCGAAGACAGCGGTGCCCAGCGCCCGCCGCATCTCGGCGCCGGCGCCTTCGGCGATCAAGAGCGGGACGACGCCAAGAATAAACGCCATCGAAGTCATCACGATGGGCCGCAGGCGCAGCCGGCACGCGGCCAGCGTCGCCTCGCGGCGGGGCATGCCCTCGTCGCGCTTCTGCTTGGCGAACTCCACGATCAGGATGGCGTTCTTGCACGCCAAGCCCACCAGCACGATGAAGCCGACCTGCGTGAAAATGTTGATGTCCTGGTGCGCCAGTCGCAGGCCGATGCCGGCGCTCAGCAGGCACATCGGCACGACGAGGATCACGGCCAGCGGCAGCGCCCAACTTTCGTACTGGGCGGCCAGCACCAGGAAGGCCAACACCACGGCGAGGATGAACGCCTTCGCGGCGGTGTCCTTCGTCTGGAGTTGCAGCAGGGCCAGCTCGGTCCACTCGCTCTTGAGGCCCGGCGGCAGGTTCTCGGCGGCGACCTGCTCCGTCTTGGCGATGGCCTGCCCGGAACTCACGCCGGCGGCCGGGTCCACGTTTACCGTGGCGGCCGGGTAGAGGTTGTAGCGCTGGATCATCACCGGGCCGGTCGCCTCCTTCACATTGAGGAACGACGCCAGCGGGACCATCTTCCCGTCGTCGCTGCGCACGTGGACGGCCTTCAAGTCCTCGGCCTTCTTGCGGAAGCGCACGTCGGCCTGCACGTTCACCTGCCACGTCCGGCCGAACTTGTTGAAGTCGTTCACGTACAGCGAGCCGAAGTACACTTGCAGCGTGTTGATGATCTCGGCCACGGAGACGTTCATCGTCTTGGCGGCCACGCGGTCGATCTCCAGCCGCAGCCACGGCGTGTCGGCCCGGTAGCCGGTGAAAGAGTTGCGCAGCTCGTCCGCCCCGTTCGCCGCGGCCACCACCTGTCGGGCCGAGGTTTGCAGAAGCATCGGGTCCGCGTCGGCCGGGTCTTGGACGACGAGGCTGAACCCGCCGGACGTGCCCAGCCCGTCCACGGCCGGGGCGGAGAACACGTTCAGCAGCGCGCCCGGCACTTGGGCCGCCAGCGTGGCTTGCAGCTTCTCGGCGATGGCGTCCGCGGAACGGTCGGTGGCCAAGCGGTCCTCGAACGGGTCGAGCATCACGTACACCGTGCCGAAGTTCGGGGCGTTGGCCCCGAGTTGCACCGACTGCCCGCCGATGGCGACCGTGTGCCGGACGCCGGGCGTGTCGCGGGCCAGCCCCTCGATTGTTCGCATGACTTGCTCCGTGCGCGTGACGGACGCGGAGTCGGGGAGTTGCACGTTCACCAATAAGTAGCCCTTGTCCTGCGGCGGGATGAACCCGGAGGGGGAGTTGGCGAGGATCGTGACCGTGAAGTAAATCAGGACACCGTACACCGCCAGCGGCAGCACGCTGACGCGGAGCAGCCCGCGGACGGTGCGGATGTAGCCGCCGGTGAAGGTCTCGAACGCCGCGTTGAACGCTTTGAAGACATGGGCGAGGACGTAGTTCAGCGGCCGGGCGACCGCGTAGCCGACCAGCCCGCCCGCCAAGCCGGTGACGACGAGGACGAGGTACGGCCACCTCTTCGCGTAGTAGGCCCGCCACTCTTGGGGGACGTGCGGCAGGATTCGTTCCGGCAGGATCGTCCAGCCGAAGTAGGCCACGATAGCCGCCCCAATCCCGAAGTACGCGGCCTTGGGCAGCGGTTCGCTGTTCTGCTCGTCCCCCTTTTTCAACAGCAGCGCGCACAGGGCCGGGCTGAGGGTCAGGGAGTTGAACGCGGAGATCAGCGTGCTGATGGCGATGGTGACGGCGAACTGCCGGAAGAACTGGCCGATGATGCCGGAGATGAAGATGCACGGCACGAACACGGCCGCCAGCACCAGGCCCACGGCGATCACCGGCCCGGCCACCTCGTCCATGGCCCGTGCGGTCGCGTCCTTCGGCGGCATCCCCGCGTCGATGTGGTGTTGGACGGCCTCGACGACGACGATGGCGTCGTCCACCACGATGCCGACCGCCAGCACCAAGCCGAACAGCGTCAAGTTGTTCAGCGAGTAGCCGAAGATCGCCATCGCCCCGAACGTCCCGACGATGGCGACCGGCACGGCCGCCAGCGGGATGATGGCCGCCCGCCAGCTTTGCAGGAACAAGAGCATCACCGCCCCGACGAGGACCACCGCGTCGAACAGCGTCTTGAACACCTCGCGCACCGACTCGTCAATAAACGGCGTCGTGTCGTAGACGATGGCGTAGTCCACGCCTTGCGGGAACTTGGCCTTCAACTCCTCCATCTTGGCCCGCACGTCCTTGGCCGTCTCGATGGCGTTGGACCCCGGTAGCTGGTACACGTTCAGGGCGACGGACGGCTTGCCGTCCATCGTGCAGGACTGGTCGTACCCGGTCGCCCCGAGTTCCACGCGGGCCACGTCCCGCATGCGCACCACGCGGCCCTCGGCGTCCGTCTTCAGGATCATGTCGGCGAACTGGCTCTCGTCCGCCAAGCGGCCCAGCGTGTTGATCGTGTACTGGAAGCTCTGGCCGTTCGGGGCCGGCGGCTGGCCGATCTGCCCGGCGGCCACCTGGGCGTTCTGCTGCTCGATGGCGTGGACCACGTCCGACGCGGACAGGCTGCGGACGCGCATCTTCTCCGGGTCCAGCCACAGCCGCATCGAGTAGTCGCGCTGGCCGAGGTAGGTGATGTCCCCCACGCCGGAGACGCGGGAGAGTTCGTCCCGCAGGTGGATGGTGGCGTGGTTGCTCAGGTACAAGTTGTCTCGCGAGTTGTCCGGGCTAAACAGATTGATAATCATCAGCACGGTGGGGGACTTCTTCTTCACCGTCACCCCCCGGCGCTTCACGATGTCCGGCAGCACCGGCTGGGCGAGGTTCACGCGGTTCTGCACCAGCACCTGGGCGATGTTCAGGTCCGTGCCCGGCTTGAACGTCACGGTCAGCGTGTAGCTGCCGTCGTTCGTCGAGCGGGAGGTCATGTACATCATGTCCTCCACGCCGTTGACCTGCTGCTCGATGGGGGCCGCCACCGTGTCCCCCACGGTGCGCGCGTTCCCCCCCGGATACACGGCGGAGACTTCCACCGTCGGTGGCGTGATCTCCGGGTACTGGGCCACGGGCAGCGTGAACAGGGCGACCGTGCCCGCCAGCACCACGATGATGGAGAGGACGCTGGCGAAGATCGGGCGGTCAATGAAGAAGCGGGTGAACACGGATTGCTATGGGTAATGAGTGAATCGGGGGCCAAGACACCGGGCTGACCGCAAAGGCAACCTCACCCCCCGGCCCCCTCTCCGAAGCGGAGAGGG
>JAYUGD010000585.1:0-4761 GCA_043767785.1 Zavarzinella sp.
CCGGGGTGGAACGCCCCGGGACTGCCGGCGATTTTGGTTTTGGCCCCAACGGGGCACCGGTCAATCACCCGGCGCCCCGTTGGGGCCAAGACAAAGGGGAACGACGGTTTCCCGGGGCGGAAGCCGCCCCGGGCTATTTTCCCCCGCCCCGTTGGGGCGAAAACCCGGCCTCCGAAAAGAGGGCGATGGCCGACGGACGTGGTGCCCGGCCTTTGAACAACTCATAACTTGAGATTGCGCGAGACGTTAAAACCGAGCGGGAGTCAGGCGTGAGTCAGGAATGGTATTACAGCGTCGGCGGGGACCGCCAAGGGCCGGTCAGCGCGCAGGAACTGCGGAAGCTCGTGGACGCCGGCACGCTCACGGCGGCCGACCTCGTCTGGAAAGACGGCATGGCCGACTGGGTGCCCGCCAAGAGCATCAAGGGCCTGTTCGCGGCCGGCGCGTCTGCGGCCGGCACGCCGGCGGCCAACAAGCCCGCCCCGACCAAGGCCGTTGACGAAGCCCCGGCCGGCGGCGCGTTCGCGGACATGGCCGCCGAGGACGACGACCGCCCCAGCAAGAAGGGCCGCGCCGTCGCCAAGCGGGACGACGATGAGGACGCGGACGACGACCGGCCCCGCCGCAAGGACCGGGACGATGACGACGATGACGACCGGCCCCGCCGCAAGAAAAGCCGCGGGGGCCGCCTCCCGGCCGACATCGGCAGCAAAAAGATGACCGCCGGCCTTCTGGGGATTTTGCTCGGCGGTTGGGGCGTCCACAAATTTTATCTGGGACAAACAACGCCCGGCATTCTGCAAATCGTCATCACGATTTGCACATGCTTCACGGGCGGCATCATTGGGTTGATCGAAGGCATCATCTAGCTGACCAAGTCCGACGAGGACTTTTACGAGACGTACATCGTCGGCAAAAAGGCGTGGTTCTAGCGCGGCTCTCACCCCCGCCGGTTTTCCGGCGGGGTTTTTTTTGTGTTGCTCACACTCGGTCCGTTCACAAGGAGTTGACTCGTGGCTCAAGAAGTTGCTGAAAAGACAAAAGTCGTGGCCGGCGTCCTCGGTATCTTGCTGGGGTTTTTCGGGGCGCAGCGGTTCTACCTTGGCGACACGAAAGGTGGCGTCATTCGCCTCATCATCAGTTGCGTCACCTGCGGCTTTGGCGGCGTCATCGGCCTGATCGAAGGGATCATCTACCTGACGAAGTCTGACGCCGACTTCCAGAAGATCTACGTCGAAGAAAAGAAGGCGTGGTTCTAAGAATTGCGGATTGCGGATTGCGGATTGAAAACAAGTCAACCATCGGCGGCAGTCATCGAGAGGATGACTTGGTTTTCAATCCGCAATCCGAAATCCGAAATCCGCAATTGATTCGCCGGCCCCTTCTCCCGAAACTCCCCCATGAATACCACCCAAAAACTCTTCGACCTTACCGGCCGCGTCGCCCTCGTCACCGGCGGCAACAAGGGACTCGGCAAGGCAATGGCCCGCGGCTTCGCCGAGGCCGGAGCCGACGTGTTCATTGCCAGCCGCAATGAGGCCGAGTTGAAGATGGCCGCCGCGGAGATCGCCGCCGCCACCGGCCGAATCGTTAAATACGGCGTGACCGACGTGGCCGACCGGGCGGCCGTCGCGGCCCTGGCGAAGACGGCCACGGACGCGATGGGCCGCATCGACATCCTCGTCAACAACGCCGGCATGAACGCCCCGCAGGCCATCGACGCCATCGTCGACGACGTGTGGGACACCGTGATCGAGGTCAACCTGAACTCCATCATGGCCCTCACGCGGGCCGTCGTGCCGCAGATGCGCGCCCGCAAGTGGGGCCGGGTGGTCCACATCTCGTCCATCATGGGGTTCGTGTCCAAGGAGAAGCGGAACGCCTACTCGGCCACGAAATCGGCCCTGATCGGCCTCTCGAAGGCCAGCGCCCTCGACCTGGGCGGGGACGGCGTGACGGTGAACTGCATCGCCCCCGGCCCGTTCCTGACGGACATGCCCGGCAAACTGCTCTCCCCCGAGGAAAAGCGGGCCTTCGCCGCCATGACCGCCCTCGACCGCTGGGGCGACCCGGCCGAACTGGTCGGCCCGGTGTTAATGCTCGCCAGCGACGCCGGCAGCTATGTGACCGGGCACACGCTGGTCGTGGACGGCGGCTACTTGGCGCGGTGACGTACGGCGAAAAAAGACATTTCTAGCCACGGATGAACACGGATAAACACTGATAAACACCAAAACCGATCTAAAACCGAAGACGGATTGAAAACCCGGATGAGAGACAGAAACGAATCATCTAACTTCTGTCCCGTGTCTCATCCGTGCCTTTCATCCGTCTTGGTTTTTGATCTGTCTCTTGTTTTTGCCTTTATCCGTGTTTGATCCGTGTTCGTCCGTGGCTAAAAATGCCTTTCTTCTGCTTTCGGCCGATCGACCCGCCCGGCCCGCCAACAACTTTTCGCCTTCCGTGTTAAGATAATTGACACCTTGATGCCGGACGTGATACCCTGTCGGTGATTTCGTACACCAGTCATGTCGCGTCGGGGGGCACGGCGCCGGCCTATTCTCGGCCGGGCGCTTGTAGGGCTTTCTTCCCGTCCGCGTGCGGAGCAGGTCAATCATGTCCGTCAATCCCGGCGTCTGGGGCATCGACATCGGCCAGTGCGCCCTCAAGGCCATCCGGCTCGAACTGGCCAACGGCGTGGTCACGACCACGGCCTTCGACTACGTCGAACACCCGAAGATTTTGAGCCAGCCCGACGCCAACCCGGAGGAACTCACGCGCGAGGCGCTGGAGAAGTTCCTGGAGCGCAACCCCATGAAGGGGGACACGATCGCCATGAGCGTGCCCGGCCAGTCCGGCCTGGCCCGCTTCGTGAAGCTCCCCCCGGTCGAAGAGAAGAAGATCGGCGACATCGTCAAGTTCGAGGCCAAGCAGCAGATCCCCTTCCCGCTCGACGAGGTCGTGTGGGACTACCAGAAGATCAGCGACGGCATCGTGACCGACGGGTTCGCCATCGACACCGAAATCGGCCTGTTCGCCATGAAGCGGGACATGATCTCCCGGTTCATCGGCCACTTCCTGAACGTCAACATGGAAGTCCACGTCGTCCAGATGGCCCCCCTGGCGCTCGTCAACTTCCTCACCTACGAGATGATGAAGCGCGGCGGCCCGGACGCCGAGCCGGCCCCGCCGGCCACCCCCGGCAAGAAGAAGTGCGTCGTCGGCATGGACATCGGGACGGACGGCACCAACCTCGTCATCACCGACGCCGCCCGCATCATCTGGCAGCGGCCCATCCCGGTCGGCGGCAACCACTTCACGCGGGCGCTGACCAAGGAACTCAAACTCACGTTCGCCAAGGCCGAGCACCTGAAGCGGAACGCCGCCAAGTCCCCGGAGTTGGCCAACATCCTCAAGGCCCTCAAGCCGGTGCTGACGGAGTTCGTCGGCGAAGTGCAGCGGTCGCTCGGGTACTTCACCAACACGCACCGGGACGCCCAGATCGAGTACATGGTCGGCATGGGGAGCGCGTTCCGGCTGCCGGGGCTGCAAAAGTTCCTCACCGAGAAGCTGCAACTGGACGTCCGCAAGCCGAACAAGTTCGCCCGCATCACCGGGGACGCCGTCACCGGGGCGCCGGTGTTCGTGGAGAACATCCTCAGTTACCCGGTCGCCTACGGGCTGGCGCTGCAAGGGTTGGGCGTGGCCCGCCTCGGGACGAACCTGCTGCCGCCGGAAATCACGTTCGACCGCAAGATCCGGGCCAAGAAGCCGTATGCCGTCGCCGCCGCCGCCTCGCTTCTGCTCGGGACGACGGTGCTGGCCTACGGGTATTCGCTGCCGCTGGCGGACGTGAAGGACCAGCGGATCCAACAGTCCCTCAAGAAGGGCGAAGAGGTCCAGAAGCAGGCCCTGCAGGTGGACGCGGAGATCACCAAGAAGAAGGAAGAGATCAAGCTGACGCAGACGGAGGTGGAGTCGATCATCGCCGGGCAACAGGAGCGGACGAACTGGATCGCCATCAACCGGCTGCCGTACCTAGCCGTCCCCGTGCCCGGCGACGCCGGCAACATGACGGCCGACTGGCTGGCCAAGGACTGGCGGACCACGGAGGGGCTGAAGGCCCTCGGCAAGTTCCGCGACCGCATGGCCAAAGGCGTTGACCCGCAGGCGGCCCTGGCGTCGGGCGCGCTGTCGGACGACGACAAGCGCGAGTTCCTGCCCACCATCGACATCGAGGCCGTGTACTCCCGGCACACCAAAGACCTCAAGGCGCTGTACACGAACGTCAAGGAAAAGCGCCGGCTGGACATCGGCGGCCCGCGCTCGTTCCCCGGGTCCGAGTTGGCCCCGGCCGAGTGGTGGACGCCGCGCGACGGGCTGGATATGAACAAGATCCCGGACAAGGAGCGGGAAGACCTGCTCCCCGAGGGCGAGGGGTGGGTCGTGGAAGTGCGCGGGTACACGTATTTCCACCCGAGCGAGGCGTTCCAGACCAACACGTTCATCCGCAACACGCTGCTGATGAACATTATCGACGCCGGCCGCATCTCGCCCGAGGCCGCGATCAAGGGCAAGATCGACCACGCCTTCATCTACAACGTGTGGGAAGACAAGAACCCGGCGTCCGGCTCGCTGCGGTACGCCGGCACGCCGTGGGTGGACCAGTTCGTCCCGCCCCCCGGCGGCGCGGACGCGGCCGCCACGACCACGGGCGCGCCGGGCTTCGGCCCGCCGCCGGGCGCGCCCGCCGCCGGCGGC
>JAYUGD010000586.1:0-4753 GCA_043767785.1 Zavarzinella sp.
GAGCGCGTCCCGAGGCCGTCACCCGTGTCCGCGGATAATGCCTTTCGGTGACTGTCTCGGGACGCGCTCCGCTGCGCAAAGCCTCCGCGTCGCGGCTAACAAGACGCGGCTTGCTCTGCCATGCCGCCCGGCGTATCATCGGCTTCCCACCACCGTTGGAAGCTCCCCCATGACTTCTTTCCGTCTGCTCCTCCCCGCATTGCTCCTCGGCGTCTGCTCCAGCAATGTCCCGGCCGCCGAGCCAACTCCGGCGGGGCGGGAAGCCACCATCAAGATGCTGCCCGAGTTGCACCTGCTGGAGCCGGTGTGGGCGTCCCCCGTCGTCCACCGGGAGAGCAGCGTGTTGCTGCAAGCGGACGAGAAGGCCCCCGTCATCGCCCGTTTGGGCTTCCCGGCGGCCGAGATCTTGGCCGTGAAGTCGGCGACGGGCGAGAAGACTTACGAAGCCGGGAAGGACTTCAAACTCGGGGAGGGCGGGAAGACGTTGGTGTTCTCGGCGGAGGCCAAAGCGCTGGCGCTGTTGGAGAAGGACTTGTACCCGCCGGAGGGGGCGCCGATGAGCTATCGCCATCGCGTCGGCAACCCGAAGCAGAACATGCTGTACGGGCCGGGGCGGTGGTTCCACGACCGGCAAATTGAAGTCACCTACAAGACCGTGCCGGCGAGTGGGACTCTCCCGGCCGTCGTGTCGGTGGAGAAATTGTTGCCCAACACCTTCGCCCGGCTGAGGGCCGGGAAGCCGATCACCGTCGGCGTCAGCGGGGACAGCATCTCGGCCGGCGGGGACGCCTCGGCCTTGGCGAAGGCCCCGCCGTTCATGCCGGCGTTCCCCGAGTTGGTGGCCGCCCAGTTGCAGCACACCTACAAGGGCGAGGTCACGCTGAAGAACCGGGCCGTCGGCGGGTGGAGCGTCGCCAACGGCGTCGGCGACCTCGACAAGTTGCTGGCCGAGAAGCCGGACCTCGTCATCGTCGCCTACGGCATGAACGACGTGGGCCGTCGCGACCCGAAGTGGTTCAAGGAGCAGACGCAAAAGATCATCGAGCGAATCCACGCCGCGGACAAGGACACGGAAATCATCCTCGTCTCCTCGATGCTCGGGCACAAGGAGTGGGTCCACACGCCGCGGGAGATGTTCCCGGCGTACCGCGACGCGCTGGCCTCCCTCACCGGGCCGGGCGTCGCCCTCGCCGACGTGACGGCCGTGTGGGAGACGCTGCTGAAAAACAAGCACGACCTCGACCTGACCGGCAACGGCCTCAACCACCCGAACGACTTCGGCCACCGCCTCTACGCCCAAACCATCCTGTCCTTGTTGGTCCCGAAGAAGTGAAGAAGAAGCCGGCCAAGCCCGCCGAGCCGCCGTGGACGGTGTACGTGTTACGGTGCCGCGGCGGCACGCTGTACACCGGCGTCACGACCGACCCGGCCCGGCGCCTGGCCCAGCACAACGCGGGCACGGCCGCGAGATACACGCGGAGCCGATTGCCCGTGAAGATGGTCTACCGAGAGAGTCAGCCGACCAAGAGCGAAGCGTTGAAACGGGAGTGGGCCATCAAACGACTGACGCGGGCGGCGAAGTTGACGTTGATTGGCAAGGAAAGAACCAACCACGGAGGCACGGAGGACACGGAGAAGACAAAAACAGAGAAGAATTTTTAGCCACGGATCGAACACGGACGAGACACGGATAAAGGCAGTAAGACAATCCGCAGATAAGACGGATGAAAACCGGATAAGACACGGATCGTGTTGATGCCAAAATGTGTTCGATGGTTTTTTATCCGGTTTTCATCCGTCTTATCTGCGGATGAATGACTTTGATTTCGGTCTTATCCGTGTTTCGTCCGTGTTCGATCCGTGGCTAAAAAATGTCTTTGCAGAAAGTTCGTGCATGACCGACCGCGAATTTGCCCTCGACGTCGTCCGCCGGCTCTCGGCCGCCGGGCACGTCGCGTACTGGGCCGGCGGGTGCGTGCGGGACGAGTTGCTCGGCCTCGCCCCGGCCGACTACGACGTGGCCTCCGACGCCCGGCCCGACCAAGTGGTGAAACTCTTTCGCCGCACGGTCGAAGTCGGCGCCAGCTTCGGCGTCGTGGAAGTGATTGGGCCGCGGCGGGAAGATGACACGTTCCACAAAGTTCAAGTCGCCACGTTCCGGTCTGACGGGGCGTACACCGACGGCCGGCACCCGGAGACCGTCACCTACGCCACGGCCGAGGAGGACGCGGGCCGGCGGGACTTCACGATCAACGGCATGTTCTTCGACCCCGTCGCCGGGCGGGTGATGGACTACGTCGGCGGGCAGCGGGACATCGCGGCGAAGATTCTGCGGGCCATCGGCGACCCGCGCGCCCGCTTCCGCGAGGACAAGCTGCGGCTGATGCGGGCCGTGCGCATGTCCGCCCGTTTCGGCTTCCCCATCGAGGAAGCGACGGCCGCCGCCGTCCAAGAGATGGCGCCGCAAATCACAGTCGTCAGCGCCGAGCGCATCGCCGAGGAACTGCGCAAGATGATGGAACACCCGGCCCGCGCTGAAGCCGTGCGGGAGTTGAATCGCCTTGGCCTATTGACGCCGATTTTGCCGGGCATCGCCGTATCGGACCAACTGCTCGGCGTCTTGGCCGCGCTCCCTGACGCGGCCGCGTTCCCGCTGGCGTTCGCGGCGATTGTTCACCCGGCCGGCAAGAAGGCGGCCGGGGCGGCGTGCCGGCGGCTGAAACTCTCGAACCAGGAACAGGCCCGCGTCGAGTGGCTGACGGAACACCACCACGCCCTGCGGGCCGCGGAGACGATGCCCAAGAGCCGACTGTACCCGCTGCTCATCCAACCCGGCCTCCGCGACCTGATCGACTTGCACCGGGCCGTGGGCGAATCCCCCGCGTTCGTGGAACGAGTCTTGGCCGAAACGCCCGCCGACGTGTTGAACCCCCCGCCGTTGCTGACCGGGGACGATCTGACGGCCAACGGCTTCACGCCGGGGCCGCTGTTCAAGACGGTCTTGCAGGCCGTGCGCGACGGGCAACTGGACGGGACACTTTCGACGAAGGCCGAGGCGCTGGCGTTGGCCGCGTCGGCGATCCGGCAGCGATAGTGCGGCGCCGCCGACTCTCAGGCGAGTTGCCCCGGACTGACGACGTGGCGCGCCCAGTGGGCGTCGTCGCGGTCCGGGAAGTCACTCCGGAAATGGGTGCCGCGCGACTCCTCGCGGGTCAGCGCGGCGTCAATCATTAACCGGGCCACGGTCAACAGGTTTTGCAGTTCCCAGCCCTTGCGGTCGGTAAACTCGCGCGGCAGCACATACCGGCACCAGAAGGCCACGTCCCGCTTCGCCTCGCGCATGCGCTTGCGGTCGCGCACGATGCCCATGTTCCGCACCATCAGGCTGCGCAGGGCGTTCGTCAAGTCAGCCACGTCCAACAGCTCGTCCGCCTCGACCGGCTCGCGGCGCGATTCCAACGCCAGCGCCCGGAAGTCGCCCGGCAGTTCGCGGGCGGCGGCGCTAGCCCCGCGGGCGCAAGAAGCCCCGTACACCAGCCCCTCGATCAGCGAGTTGGACGCCAGCCGATTGGCCCCGTGCAACCCGGTGGACGTGACTTCGCCCGCGCCCCACAGGCCGGGAATGCTCGTCTTCCCTTCCGCGTCGGCCGTCAGCCCGCCGACCATGTAGTGGGCGCCGGGCCGCACGGGGATTTGGTCGGCCGTGATGTCCAGCCCGAAACTGCGGCACACCTTCTCCATGCCGGGGAAGCGGTCGTGGACCATCGCCTTGTCGAGGTGCGACAGGTCGAGGTAGACGTTCGGGTGCTGCGTCCGCTCCATGCAGCGGAAGATCGCCCGCGACACCACGTCCCGCGGGGCGAGTTCGGCCCGCGGGTCTTCGGCCGGCATGAACCGCTCGCCGTTCACGTCCCGCAGGTACGCCCCCTCCCCGCGCACGGCCTCGCTGATGAGCGACCGGGCCGACCCGGCGACGTACAGCACCGTGGGGTGGAACTGCATGAACTCCATGTCCCGCAACTCGGCCCCGGCCCGCCACGCCGCCGCCATGCCGTCCCCGGTCGCCACCGGCGGGTTCGTCGTCTCGCGGTACACGACGCCGCACCCGCCGGACGCGAGGATCACTTGCTTCGCCCACACCAGCGTCTTGCCCACGCCGGCCCGGTGGACGACGGCCCCGACACACCGGCCCTCGCGCGTCAGCAGGTCGAGCGTAAACGTATCGTCCCGCAGCAGCACGTTCTTGCTCTGCTTCGCCTTGGCGATCAAGGCTCGCATCACCTCGGCCCCGGTCGCGTCCCCAAGCGCGTGGACAATCCGCCGGTGGCTGTGGCCCCCTTCCCGCGTCAGGGCGAGGTCGCCGTCTTTTTGGTCGAAGTTCACGCCGAAGCGGACCAAGTCGTTGATCTGGCCGGGCGCCTCCTCGATGACTTTTTTCACGATGGCCGGGTCGCACAGGCCGGCGCCGGCGACGAGCGTGTCGTCGATGTGGTTCCGGAAGTCGTCCTCCGGGGACCGCACGCCGGCGAGGCCGCCTTGGGCGTAGGTGGAGTTGCTCTCCTCCAGGCGGTCCTTGGTGACGACCATCACGCTCTGGTCGGCCGGGATTTCGAGGGCCGCCCGGATGCCGGCGATCCCGGCCCCGACGATCAGGACGTCCGTGAACTGGTGGTACGCCGAGCGCGGGTCGAACGACACGAGATAGCGGCTAGGGGTCATGGGGCTTTTTGTATGAACGCCCGATGAAAGCCCA
>JAYUGD010000587.1:0-12746 GCA_043767785.1 Zavarzinella sp.
AGTTGCCTCACACGCGGCGACAAAAAAACCATCGTCTACGGCGGCGGTTTGCCGTGGGGTCGGGACTCGAAGACTCGTCCCTTTCGCCCTCCGGTCGCTAACGCTCCCGGCTCGCCTCCCTCGCTCGCGCTTCGGTTTAGAAATTCCGCGTCGCGGCCTAACGGATGTTGTTTGACATGACCGATCCCGCACCCGACGCCGACGCCGACATCTGGGCCGTCGTCACCGACCGCTTGGAGGCGTTCGCCGCGGCGTGGGACGCCGGCGGGACACTGCCGGACATTGCCAAGTTCTTGCCGCCGGACTC
Source organism: Zavarzinella sp. (assembly GCA_043767785.1). Lineage (GTDB taxonomy): Bacteria > Planctomycetota > Planctomycetia > Gemmatales > Gemmataceae > Zavarzinella. The sequence continues at coordinate 308 of JAYUGD010000587.1, forward strand.
GCCGGCCGTGCGCCGGTTGACACTGGCGGAACTCATCAAGTACGACCTCGACCGCCGGCTGGAAAAGGGCGTCGCGCGGCCCATCGAAGACTACCTCCGCGACTTCCCGGAGCTGGTCGCCGACGGCGGGCCGCCGTGCGACTTGCTGTACGAGGATTTCCACCTGCGTCGGCAAGCGGGCCAGCCCGCGGACCCGGCCGATTACTTCAAGCGATTCCCCGGGCAGGCCGCCGACTTGGAGCGGTTGCTCGGGGACGACGCCCCGACGCACTCCACGTCCGTCCGCGCTTTGCGCGCCCCGCCCGACGTGAACGTGGGCGACCGGCTGGACGACTTCGACTTGCTCGCCATGCTCGGGGAGGGGAAACTGGCGAAAGTGTACCTCGCCCGGCAGCGGTCCATGCAGCGGTTGGTCGCGTTGAAAGTGTCCGCCCGCCGCGGGGCCGAGGCCGAGACGCTGGCCCAACTCGACCACCCGAACATCGTCCGCGTCTACGACCAACGGCACCTGCCGGACCGCGGCGTCTTGCTCGTGTACATGCCGTACTTGGCCGGCGGGACGCTGCTGAACGTCGTGGAACGAGTGCGGGCTTTGCTGCCGCCGGAGCGGACCGGCAAGACGCTGTTGGAAGCGGTCGATGCGGCGCTGGACCGCCGCGGGGAATTGCCGCCGGCGGCGTCCGCGGCCCGGCAGAACTGGGCGGCGATGAGTTGGCCGCAGGCCGTCGGCGCCTTGGGCGCCAAGTTGGCCCGCGCGATGGACTACGCCCACCGCCGCGGCGTGCTGCACCGCGACATCAAGCCGGCGAACGTGCTGCTGACCGCCGAAGGGGAGCCGCTGCTGGCCGACTTCAACATCGGCAGTTGTTCCAAGATTGAGGGCGCCGGGCCGGCCGCATTCTTCGGCGGCAGCCTGGCGTACATGGCCCCCGAACACTTGGAAGCCTTCAACCCGGCCCACCCGCGGAAGGCCGACAGCCTCGATGGCCGGGCCGACGTCTACTCGCTGGCCGTGACGCTGTGGGAACTGCTGACCGGCGCCCGCCCCTTCGGCCGCGAAGCCCTGAGCGGGCCGTGGGTGCAGATGATTACCTGGCTCGCTTCCCACCGCCGCTTGGGGCCGGCCCCGGAAGCCCGCGACGCGAAGCCGCACGCCGACGACGTGCCGGGCCTGCGCGAAGTCTTGCTGCGCTGCCTCGACGCGGACCCGGACCGCCGCCCCGCGACGGCCGGCGCGATGGCCGCCGAACTGGAACTGTGCCTGCGCCCGGCGACGCGCGCCTTGGTGCGCCCGGCCCCCGGCGGCTGGCGCGCAATCGTCAAACGATTCCCGGTGCTCACCCTTCTGGGGGCCGGCCTCGCCCCGAGTTCGCTCGCGTCGCTCTTCAACATCAGTTACAACCGGGAAGAGATCATCCAGCACTGGGGGCAGGCCGCGCGGGAAGAGTTCGAGTGGCTCATCATGGCCGTTAACTTCGTGCTGTACCCGTTCGGCCTCGCGGCGGTGGTCTTCGTCATCCGGCGGGCGACGCGGCCCCTGCGCGCCGCCAACGCCGCCGAGCGGGCCGACCCGGCCGTCCTCGCCTTGCGGCGCCGCCAATGTCTGCGGCTGGGAAGTTGGGCGGCTGGCGTGTGCGTCGGCGGGTGGGTGATCGCCGGCGCGATCTGGCCGACGCTCCTGCGCCTGACCGCCGGCCCGCCGCCGCAGGGGGCGGGCGTGTACGTCCACTTCGCCTTGTCCTTGGTCATCTGCGGCCTGATCGCCGCCGCCTACCCGTACTTCATCGTCACATTCCTGGCCGTGCGGGCGCTGTACCCCGCGATGCTCGGCCCGGACGGGCCGTCCGCCGCCGACGGCCCCCACCTTCGCCGCGTGGAGCGCGAACTCGCCCGCTACCGGGCCGCCGCCGCCGCCGTCCCGTTCCTCGCCGTCGCCCTGCTGGCCTCGCGGGACGCCTCCAACACGACCGCCCTGGCCATCCTCGGCCTCACCGGCTTCGCCGGCATCCCCGTGGCGTATTTCCTGGAAGGCAAGACCCGCGCCGACTTGGCGGCGCTGGCGGACGTGCCGGGGGAGGGGTGATGGCTATGCCGCATACCAGTCGCCGCTCCCGCTCACTTACCGGCGCGGAACACGGCGAAGTAGCCGTCCTTGTCGCCGCCGCCGAAGGTCTTTTGCAGCGGTTGGAACACGCGGGCGTCAACCTTCTTCTCCTCGTCCTCGTACCGCTTGGCGTTGCCGGCGACGACGACCGTGCCGCCGCGGGCGGCGACGCACGTCAGCCCGGCGGCCGGGAAGTAGCCGCACTGGAGCATCTTGAAGTCGCGGTCCATCACTGCCAGATAACCGCCGCCCTGGTAGCCCCCCTCGGCGCAGGCGTACCACGGGTCTTTCGTCGGGCAGCCGAAGGCGCTGTTGCCCGTCAGGAACTGCCGGCCCTGGGCGTCCGCGGCGGTCGCGTCGATGCCCAGACTGTTGGCGTGGGCCTTGTCCTTCCACGCGCAGAGCCACGTGCCTTTTTCGAGCGTCCCCGCCTTCGCGTCGAGGCGGAAGACGACGGCGGTCTTGCTCGCCCCCTTGAAGCCGTAGCCGGGGCCGCCCTGAAAGACGCCCGCGAACACGCCCTTGGCCAGCGGTTGGTCCACGTCGGCCGGGTCGCGCGTGCAGACGCTGTTGCCGCCGTCGGCGTACAGCGTGACGAACACTTTGCCGTTGGCCCCGGTGCCGACACCGCGGCCGGTCGTGTCGGCCATGAGGCCATTGGTCTTCAGCTCGGCGCCGGAGAACTTGACATCCTTCTCCTTGGCCGGGTCCGGGTTCCACAAGGCCCACGCGGGCTTGCCGTCGCGGTCGAAGCCGTAAGCGTAGGGGTTCTTGTACGGCTCCTTGCCCGTGTGCGTCATGCCGTACCCGGTGACGGCGGCGACGCCCGTGTCCGGGGAGACGGCCATGCCGCCGGGCCGGTTGTCGCCGTGGCTCTTCCACGTCACCGTCCACTTTTGGGCCTTGCCGTCGGCGGCGTAGCGCGTCATCTTCGCTTTCGTGAGGACCACGATTTCGCCGTTGCCGTCCACGCCGAAGTCAAGGGCGTCGGCGTGCCAGACGGCCCGCGTCAGCTTGGTGCCGTCCGGCGACAACGTGGCGATCACCGTCCCCTTGCTGGCCGGGCTGTCGCCCAAGGCGATTTCTTGCGAGACGTCCGCGAGCAGGAAAATGTTCCCGGCCGCGTCGAGGTGCATCTTGCGGACGGTCGCGGACCCGTACCCGAAGCGCGTGAGGCCGAGGACTTTTTGCCCGTCCGCGGCCAAGCGCACCACAAAGCCGTGCGTACTCGGGTGCCGCCACTTGGGCTGGCCCTTCTTCTTCGGGTCCGGCGGCGGCGGGGCGGCCGCCTTGTCGAACGCCCCCGCCGGCCCGATGACGGCGGGCGTGACGGCGGGGAAGGGCAATTCCACGCCGTTGCCGGCGAGGATGATTGTCCCGTCCGGGGCGATGGCCGCGGCGACGAGTTCGTCGTCGAACGGGCCGCCGAGCCAGGAGGCCGTGACGAGCTTGAACAGGCCGGCATTGTCCGGCGCCGACTCCTTGGCCGGCTCCGCGGCCGGGGCGGGGAGCGCCGTCAACAGGCTCGTTAACAGGGCGAATCGACTCACACGGGTCATTGGGATTCCTCGGAGGACAGGTTAAGACCGGGTCTCGTGCAACTTGGTCAACAGTTGGATTTGTTCCCGCTGCATGGCCACCAGCTCGGCCCACTGTTGTTCGCGCAGCGTGTCGACCTTCTCGTGCAGGGCCAGGATTTCCAGCTCGGCCTTCAAGTTGACTTCGTAGTCGTGTTGGGCCGCCGCCCGGTCTTTGGCCGCGTGGCGGTTCTGCGACATCATGATGACGGGGGCTTGCAGGGCCGCCAGCATGGACAGGATCAGGTTCAGGAAGATGTACGGGTACGGGTCGAAGGCGCCGCCGATGTGCGTGAGGACGACCGTGTTCAGCCCGATCCACGCCAAAAGCATGCCGAGGAACAGGAGGATGAACGTCCACGACCCGCCGAAGATGGCGATGCGGTCGGCGAGGCGGTCCCCGAACGTGAGGGCCTCCTCGTAGTCTTCGCTGGCGTTGCGGCTGACGTGCAGCCGCTTCGTCAGGCGGTCGAGAACCAACTGTTCGCTTTCGCCCGCGTCTTGGCAGGCCTGCCGGAACTTCGCCGTCAGCTCTTCGATCGCGTCGCTCATGGAATGATGCCCGTTTTTGTTGCGATGATCCGCGGTCACTTCTTCGGGGCGTTGACGCCGCCGAAATACTTCGTGACGATCCAGTCCGGCTGCCACTCGTCGGGGACGCGGGCCTTTCCGGTCAGGTCGATCTTCGGCGGCGCCTTGTTCTCCGTCGGCACAACTACTTTGTCACCGACCTTGGCTTGCCACGTCTTCATCAGGCCCAGCAGGCGTTTTATGTGGGCCGCGCTTTCCGGCTTGTCGATGAGGTTGGCCGTCTCGTGCGGGTCGGCTTTCAGGTCGAACAGTTGCAGGTGGCCGATCTTCGGGTAGGCGATCAGCTTCCAGCGGTCGTCCCGCACGGCGCGCTGAATGTCCAAGAACGGCAGGAACACGCTGTCGCGGACGGCCGCCGTCTTCCCCTCCCAGATGGGGCGAAGACTCTCCCCTTCCAAGTCGGCGGGCGGCTTGACGGTCAGCGCGTCGCAAAGCGTCGGGAACAAGTCGAACAAGTACGTGAACGCGGCCGTGGATTTACCCGCCGGCACGCCCGGCCCGGCGACGATTAGCGGGACGTGCATGCTGTGTTCGTACACGTTTTGCTTGCCCAGCAGGCCGTGACTGCCGAGGGCGAGGCCGTTGTCCGCGGCGAAGATGACGAGCGTGTTGTCCGCCTGCCCGCTCGCTTTCAGGGCCGCGAGGATGCGGCCGATTTGCCCGTCCATGTGCGTGACGAGGCCGTAGTATTCGGCGAGCTGGTCGCGGATCATGGCCTCGGTCCGCGGCCACGCGCCCAAGTTCTCGTCCCGGCCGCCTTTCATCATGCCGTTGTCGAACGGCAATTGCGGCAGGAAGTTCGCGGGCAGCGGCGGCAGACTTTTGTAGTACGGCTCCCGGAAACTCAGCGGCGGCTGGCGCGGGTCGTGCGGGGCGGTGAAGGCGACGTAGGCGAAGAACGGCTTCGTGCCGTCTTGCCCCTTCAAAAAGTCAATCGCCGAGTCCGCGAACAACTCGCTGGAGAACTTCTCGCCCGTGCGGACGGCCGTCAGCTTGCCGTCCGGGCCGAGGTCGCGGACGGGCACTTTGGTGTGGTCGGCCATGCCGCCGAACATGACCGTCTTGCCGCGCTGGAACGCCCGCACGAACGACTCTTGGCCGTTGTGCCACTTGCCCGTGCCGAAAGTGGCGTAGCCGTTCTCCCCGAGCAGTTCCGGCAACAACTTGGAACCTTTCAGCGTCGGGGCGTCGATGTGGAACCACGTCTTCCCGCTCATCAGCATTGCCCGGCTCGGGACGCACACCGCCCCGCTGTTGCCGCCGCAGACGTAGTTGCCGCGGAAGCTGAACCCGGCCGCCGCCAGCGCGTCGATGTTCGGCGTCTTGATGTGCGGGTTGCCGTGCGCCGCGACGGCGTCGGCCCGCATGTCGTCGGCGAAGAGGAACAGCACGTTCGGCCGCGGCGGTTCGGCGGCAGGCAGGGGGGACGCCAAAACCAATCCGAGCATGAGCGACCACGGACGCATCGCACCCCTCCGCCGAATGACAGCATTTGAATAGGTTGTATCCTCTCCGCCGCCCGGAGGACTGTCAACGAAAATGCGTGGGGCCAGTGAGCGCCCGGAATGTGAAGGAATTGTGAAGCCCTGCCAGCCACTCTGCCATTGCGCGCGACCGAGTTGGCGAATTCGTGGCAATCCGGTGTGTTTCGATTTGACCGACCCGGAAGGGGATCGTATCTTGCGGGCCGCTCGTCTGATCGGCCCCAGCATTCGTCCCGCAACGGGGTCGAATCGCTATGTTGTCCTCACTCGTAAGAATCGCGCAGGCAGTGGAGAACCGAATGGCCATAGAAGTCGAGGCGGGCGAGCGTTGCGTGTTCGTCGTCGCCCAGCACATGTTTGAGAACGGGCCGAATTGCTTCTGCACGTTGATCCCCGTCCTCCGCGAAGATGGGTCGCGCGCCGACTCCGCCGACTTCCCGGACGTCGGTGACGTCTGGTGGCTTGTCTTGGGCGGGAAGCGCGGGCTGGCTTGGCCCGGGCGGTTGGTGCAGGCGGCTGTGGAAGCAAGCCCGGCTTACAAACAAGGGAAGGCGTTTTTTCAGGTCGTGGCCAACGACATCGAGACGGTGACGGCCGACGACTATTTCGAAGTCATCAAGGTGCCGGCCGAGCAGTTGGCCGACAGTCGCCAACTCATCTCCGGCCCGCTGCCCGTCACCTTTACGAACCGGCCCTTGTCACAAGTGTACGTCGAGTGGGCGGACCACTGGTACGGCCCGTTCGGGGCGGCCGCCGAAGCGGACGGCGAGGGCGCGTGGCGGGTCGATTTGTCGCCCGCGGCCAGCGACAACGGGGTGTTCAGACTTACGCCCGCCGCCCGAAAGCGCTTGCGCGCGGGCGCGGTCGTCGACATCTCCGAAGATGTCTCGCTGACGCAACACTCGCCCCGCGATAGTTTCCGGACTCAGCGCTGTCGGCATGTCGTGGTGGCCGCCGAAGCGCTGCAGACGATCACGGCCGGGGCGCCGCGCATTGTCTTGCAGACGGAAGAGGCGATTCTCACCAAGGCGGCCAAGCGGTTACTGAGCAAATCCAAGTACCCCCAACTCCGGGACTTGCTGCGCGAGTTGGACACGGCCGCCGAGAGCAAGGCGGAGCCGGAGGACGAGTTGAAGCAGACCCTTCAAGCCGTCCAGAGTCGCCACGAGGCCGCGGCGGACCGCGCCAAGCAACTGGCGGATGCCCTGCTGGCGTCGGACGCCTTTCACCCGCGACTCGCGGAGGCTCTCCGGCGGGCGGAAGCGGAACACATCGAAAAGCACCAAGCGCGTCTGCAAGGCGAGGTCGAGGAAAAGATTGCCCGGACGAATGCCGACCACGCCGCCGCCACCGCCGCGCTGCGGACCTTAATGGACACACTGGAGGCCGAACGCAATCAAGCGCGGGAGCGGCTGGAGGCCTCGCTGCGGGAGCGCCAAGAGCAGTTTGAATCCGGCCTCCGGGAACGGGAAGGCCTGTTGGACACGACGCGGGCGGAACTGGAACGCCAGCGTGGCGCCTTGAAGACCAATTTGGAAGACGTGGCCGGCCGCATGGGCAAAAATCGGGACGAGCTGGTGAACCAATTTCTGGCCATCTCGCCGCTGTTGGGGCAATTGAAGTTGCTCCCGGAAGCAGGGCCGGGGCCGGGGGCCGGGGCCGCCCCGCCGCCGGGCCGGCCGCGCTTCGTCCCCCAAGCGTTCCCAGTCCGCCCGGCGGAGGACATGGCGGAGGAAGCGTTCGTCGAGCGGTTCGCCAAGCATGTGGAGGCGTCCGGCTTTGGGCACCGCCCGCTCGATCTGCTTGCGTTCCACCTGAGCGTCAAATGCGGCGACTTGACCGTTTTGGGGGGGTGGCCTGGGACGGGCAAGACGTCCCTGGCCCGGCTGTATGCCGAGGCGGCGGCGGGCGCGGACGGGGACCGACGGTTCCTGCACGTCGCCGTCAGCCCGTCGTGGCTCGACCCGCGCGACATGATTGGGTGCGTGAACGCCCTGGACGGCCGGTTCCAGCCGACGGAGTCGTTCGTCTTCGAGACGCTCATCGCCGCCCACGAAGAATACGCCCGCCACGGGGGGAACGCCCGGTTGAATTTCGTGTGTTTGGACGAGATGAACCTCGCGCAAGTCGAACACTACTTTGGCGTCTTTCTGCAAGCCTTGGAACTGCCGGCCAGTGAGCGGCTCGTGCGGTGTTTCTCGGCCGCCGCCGTCGCCGCCGACGACCCGTATGCCCCGTGGGGGACATTGCGCCTGCCGCCGACCGTCCGGTTCGTCGGGACCGTCAATTTTGACGAGACGACGCGGCCGTTGAGTCAACGCACGCTGGACCGGACGAACCTCGTCCGCCTGCGGCCGCCGCCGTACAAAGGGGCCGGGCCGGCGCCCGCGACGATGGCGGGGCCGGCGGTGACGGCCAAGCACTTCCGCGATTGGGTCAAGGAAGCGGCCTTGGACGCGACCGCGGGCGGCGTACTGGACTCGCTGGCCAAGCCGCTGGCCGGCCTCGGGTGTCCGCTGCACGCCCGCCGGGAGAAAGCCATCCGGCGATTCGTCGCCAGCGCGCCGCCGGCCCTGTGTTCGCCGGCTCAAGCCCTTGACCTTCAGATCGCCCAGCGGATTCTGCCCCAGATTCGCAACCTGTTCGCCCCCGGGGCCGCCGGGCACGTCCGCACGATCCGGGCCGCCTTGGAGCGGCAAGCGGACAAGTTCCCCGAGACGCTGCACTGGCTGGGCCAACTCGACGCCGACCTCGGGGACGGAGACCCCGCATGACCACCCAAGCGACCGTTACGCTGACGCGCTACCCGGCCGTACTCGCGGCGGCCGCGCTGGGCGCGGCCGGCGTCGTGCCGAGCGCGGCCGTCGCGGAGGTCGAGGAAATCCACGCGTACGGCTTAGAGATTGATGCGCGGGAACCGGCGACCGAATACCGGGCGCGCGTCGGGGATTATCCCTTGGCCCCGCCGAAGGCGAGCGGCCCCAGACTCGCTTGGTTCGACGGGCGGTATTTCGAGGGGGTCAGCGGGCGCGCGGAAATCATCGTCGAGAGTCGGGCCGGCGACTCCGACGACCCGTGGAGTTCCCGCGTCCGCTTGCCGGTGTATGTGACGGCGTCCAAACTCTCCCGGCTTCGGTACGGGACGATGGTGGCCGAATTGCGAGGCCTCGCCGCCGGGTTGATCTTCGACCTGTACTCCAAATCGCTGGCGGCCGTCGCGTTCGGGCGCGGGGGCGTCGCCGCCCATTCCAACCTCGTCGAGTTACAGCGCCTGAGCAAACTGTGGTCGGGCGTGGCCGGAAGACTCCGGGAAATTGCCGCGGCCCCGGCCACGCGGCTCACGTCCGCCCGAGAGGCCCGGTGGACCGACGGCCGCGACCGCTTGGACGCCCATGCCGTCGCCCGGCTGGCCGCCGCCGGGACGGACCCGCGGCGGCCCGGGGCGGCCCGCCCTTTCCGCGCCGAAATCCGGACTGTCCGCGAGACGACTCACACGGCCGAGCACCGGGAGTTGCGAGGACTTCTGGAAATTGTCGGGCAGCGCTTGGCGGACTGTGACCGGAGTATCGGCGACCACGGGCGCGGCCTGGAAGAAGACCGCGCCTACCGGGACGGCGGCTCGTGGGCGGGCGGCGAGCCGAGTCTCTATGAGTCACACGACGCACCGCGGTTAGATCAGTTGGCGCACACACGCGGCCATGTCGCCGAAATGCGGCGGCAAGTCTGGCGGGCGGCGGCGGCGGCCCCGCTCCGCGGGTTGGAGCCGACGGCCCCGACCTTCGCTTCCCCCGTCTTCGAACACGTGGAGCCGTACCGGGCGATCCGCGATGACTTCCGGCATTACCTCCGGTCGTCACTCGTCATTCTGGAAGACGGCGCGGACGAGCGGTTGAAGGCCACGGACCGCCTGTACGAGCAGTGGGTGTTTTTTCAAACAGCGGCCGCCCTGCGGGCCGCCGGCCTCCGCTGCCGGAGCGGCTCCCGAGTATTTTCTCGGGCGAACCGGCTGCGGTTTACGCTGGATTTGGACCGGGGCGCTCGCTTGGCCTTTCAAGCCGCCGACGGCCGGGCCGTTACACTTCGCTACGAGCCGTGGGTTTTGTCCCGGGCCGAGGCCGAGGCCCGGGGCGAGTCCGTTTACCGGGGAAAGACCGGGGCGGCTTGGAGTCCGGACGTGTTGTTGGAGTTCTTTTCCGGCGGCGGCAATCCAGTCGTCGAGTACGCCGTTGTCTTCGACGCCAAATACACGGCCCGCGTCAGAGAAGCCGGCCCGCAGGACACCGACAAGTATCTCGAAATTCGACGGACGCACACGCGTGACCAAATCGTCAAACAGGTGTGGCGCGTTTGCCCGGACCCCAATCTCGGAATTTGGCTGCGCGACGACGAAATTGAATGGGCTCCCGAGGGGCCAAACATTGACATTGATCAGGTTATCTTGGGAGAGATTGGCTTGGCCCCCGCCGAGAATAAAAACGTTGCCGTGAGGATCGACGAAGGCTGGATTCCAGAACCGTCCGAACTGCTGACGGAATTTATTCGAACACTGCTCCGGTACTTAAAAATTCCCGTGGCGTGACGGCTGGCCCCCGCGTATGGCACCTCATCGTCCGATGGGCCATCATCAATGCCAGTCGCTTTCCGAGACGTTCGCATCTTGACGTTCCCCGGCCGCGGCCCGCGGCCGTCCCGCCGAAAGACAGTGCGCGTCGGCGGGGCGGGGGCTGTCGTTGCCGGCGCTGCCCCACGGTCGGGCGGCCAAGCGCCCGGTGCCTCCGACAAGCACGGCGGCCACCCGAGCGCGGGCAAAGTGGCCCGCGCGGATTTAACCGCTCCCGCGCCGCACTGCTTGCGCGACGAGTCGTCTACGGAGATTGTGGACTCGCGGCCGTTCGCGCGGGAACTGTTTGATCCTGTTCCACCTTTTGCGATCCCCCTCCTACGATGAGAACCACGGGATTCGTCGCGGGGGGAGCAGCCGATGGACCTGAACTTGACCGGCCGCGTGGCCGTCGTGACCGGCGGGGCGAGCGGCATCGGCAAGGCGTGCGCGCGGGCGTTCGCGGCCGAGGGCGCCCACGTGGCCGTGTGGGACGTGGGCGGGAACGCGGCGGCCGTCGCGGCCGACCTCCCGGGCCGGGCGCTCGGGCTGACGGTTGACGTGGCCGACGAGGCATCCGTCACCGCGGCGTTGCAACGGACCGTGGCGACGTTAGGGCCAGTGGATCACGTCGTCCACGCGGCGGCGGTCGGGTCGGGGAAGTTCGGGTTCCCGTTCACCAACCTCCGTCCGGCGGACTGGCCGCGCGTCTTGGAAGTGAACGTCATGGGCATGGTCCACGTCGCCCACGCGGTGGGGCCGCACTTGGCCGCGCGGGGGACGGGGACGATGGTCTTCCTCGCGTCGGTCGCCGGGCAGATCGGGTCGCAGACGGACCCGCCGTACAGCGCGTCGAAGGCCGCCAACATTAACTTCGCCCAGTGCCTGGCCAAAGACCTCGCCCCGCGCGGCGTCCGCGTGAACGTCGTCTGCCCCGGCATGGTGCAGACACCGATGAACAAGTCCGTGTGGCAAGCGTGGTACGACCAAGCCGCCCCGGCCGACCGACTTTCTTACGACGCGTGGGCCGACCGCAAAATCCGGGCGGTGGTCCCGCTCGGGAAGTGGCAGACGCCCGAGGCCATCGCGGACATGGTCGTGTTCCTGTCGTCCGACCGGGCGGCCCACGTTACCGGCCAGACGGTCAACGTGGACGGCGGCTTCGTCATGCACTGGTGACCGGCATTTGGAAATCGGCCGGGGGCGTGCCAACAATGACAGTGCCCGCCCCCGGTGAGTATTGATTTTGAAACCGCTCTCGGCAATCCCGTTCTCGGTCCTCGACCTCTCGCCGATCCGCGTCGGCGGCACGGCGGCCGAGTCCTTCCGCAACACCCTCGACTTGGCCCGCCACGCCGAGCGCTTGGGCTACCACCGCTTCTGGGTGGCGGAACACCACGGCCTGCCCGGCGTCGCCAGCGCCGCCACGGCCGTCGTCATCGGGCATATCGCCGGCGGCACGAGTCGCATCCGCGTCGGGGCGGGGGGCATCATGCTGCCCAACCACCCGCCGCTCGTGATCGCCGAACAGTTCGGCACCCTCGAATCGCTCTACCCCGGCCGCATCGACCTCGGCTTGGGCCGCGCCCCCGGCGGCGACCAGCGCACCGCCCGCGCGTTGCGCCGGCCCGTGACCGGTGGGGACCACTTCCCGCAAGAGGTGGAAGAACTCCTCGCCTACTTCCGCGGCGAAGCGGTCAACGGCGTGCGCGCCATCCCCGGCGACGGGTTGGGCGTGCCGATCTGGTTGCTCGGGTCGAGCGACTTCGGCGCCCGCCTGGCCGCCGCGTTGGGCCTGCCGTTCGCCTTCGCCTCCCACTTTGCCCCGGACTTGTTGCACGAGGCCCTGCAACTGTACCGCCGCCACTTCGAGCCGTCGGACACGTTGAAAGAACCCTACGCGGCGGTCGGCGTCAATGTCTTCGCGGCCGACACGGACGCCGAGGCCCGCCGGCTGTTCACGTCGCTGCAACAACTGTTCTTGAACTTAGAGACTGTCCCACAAGTCCTGTTTTGCCCCAAAAACAACGTCTTTTCCCGTGATTTTCAGGGAAAATCCGGGCTTGTGGGACAGTCTCTTAGT
>JAYUGD010000588.1:0-1595 GCA_043767785.1 Zavarzinella sp.
CTGCACTTTCCGCAATTACCTGAGCAATCTCGCAGCCGCAGTTGATCTGGAAGGGTGCCGGGCCAGCCTGCACGATGGTGTTGTCACACGCCACAGGCAGGAGGCCCGGCAATGTCATTCTGGACGCTGCCCGCTCTGGTGTCCGCGCTCGTCGCCAAATTCGTGGCGGTTCTCGATCGACGCACCGGCGAACGGTTCTGGTCGGTTTTGTTGGGGGTGCTGATCTGTCGGGAGAAGCGTCGCACGGCCTCGGCGCGGTTTCGCGCGGGGGGCATCGGCGTCGATTTTCGCCGGGCCTACCACGTGCTCGGGTCGGTCGGTCGGCGGACCCAAGCGTTGAGCAGCGTGCTGTTGAGCGCCATCGACGCGGTGGTGGGCACCCAGGAAACGCGCTTGGTCTTCGCGCTGGATGACACGGTGACGAAGCGTTGCGGTCCGTGCGGGGAAGGGGCCGGGGTGCACCGCAATCCGACGCCCGGACCGGCGGCTCAGAACTGGATGTACGGGCACGTCTGGGTGACCGTGGCGCGGGTGGTGAAACACCCCTTGTGGGGCGCGATCGGCTTGCCGGTGCGGGCCGCGTTGTACGTCCGCCAGAAGAACCTCGCCTCGATCCCGCCGGAGTCCGACTGGAAATTCCGGACCAAGTTGGACCTGGCGGTGGAGTTGATGGACTGGCTGGTGACGTGGCTCAAACACGCGGGAAAACCGATCTGGCTGGTGATGGACGGAGCCTACGCCAATCGGGTGGTGCTGCTGGCGGCGAAGGACCTCCTGGTGACGGTGGTGAGTCGGCTCCGCCGCGACGCGGCGTTGGGGACGCTGCCCGAGGCCCGTCGTCCCAAGGGCAAGCGGGGCCGCAAGCCGAAGTACGGCAAGGAGCGGATCAGCCTGGCCAAGCGGGCGGCGGCCAAGGGGGGTTGGACCACGGAGGACGTCGAGATCTACGGCCGGGTCGAGGAGGTGAGGTCCAAGACCTTCCTGGCGACCGGGCCGCCGGCCGGGGGCGTGATCCGGGTAGTGCTGGTGAAGGACGAGGACGGTTGGCGAGCGTACTTCTGCACCGACCCCGCCGCGACGGCCGCGGACATCCTGGGCCTGGTGTCGGACCGCGCCACCATCGGGCAGGTGTTTCACGACGTCAACGAGATCTGGGGTGCCGGCCAGCAGCAGTTGCGGCACGTGCACGCCAACGGGGGCGCGGGGCACCTGAACCTGGGGGCGTCGACGCTGGTAGAGTTGTGGGCGTGGGACCGCTCGGAGGACGAATTGGTGGACCGGAGTGCGTCGCCGTGGGATGCCGAGTGGCGTCGGCCCTCCCACGCCGACCGCCGAAAAGCCATGACGCAGGAGATGTTGCGCGCCGAAATTCAAGCGGCTTCCAGTGGACCCGGCCAAATGGCGAAATTGAAAGCCTTGGCCGAACGGCTGCTGGCGTTGGCCGCCTGAGTGGGAGGTAATTGCGGAAAGTGCAGGTGTGTGTGAAGGCGGCAAAATAGAAGAGTTCGTCCGTTAGCGGGGAAACAATCCGAACCATGTCGTGCGTAAGAACGAAACGCGACAAGAACCGATCAACGATGGTGGTTGGACCGAGA
>JAYUGD010000589.1:0-4744 GCA_043767785.1 Zavarzinella sp.
GGTACGACCTGGTCACGGGCAAGAGCCACGTCTTCCGCGAGAGCAAGGTCGCGTTCGACGCGACGAAGTACGAGACGAAGCAAGTCTTCGTGTCCAGCAAAGACGGCACCAAGGTGCCGATGTTCGTCACCGCCAAGAAGGGCTTGGAACGCACCGGCCAGAACCCGACGCTGTTGTACGCCTACGGCGGCTTCAACATCCCGCTGACGCCCGGCTTCTCGGCCGGCGTGGTCGGCTGGCTGGAAATGGGGGGCGTGTACTGCGTCGCCAACCTGCGCGGCGGCGGCGAGTACGGCCTCGAATGGCACAAGAGCGGGACCAAGGCGAAGAAGCAAAACGTGTTCGACGACTTCATCGCCGCGGCCGAGTACCTCATCAAAGAGAAGTACACGAGCAAGGAGAAACTGGCGGTGAAGGGCGGGTCGAACGGCGGCTTGTTGATCGGGGCCGTGATGACACAACGGCCCGAATTGTTCGGGGCCTGCCTGCCCCACGTCGGCGTGATGGACATGCTGCGGTTCCACAAGTTCACCGCCGGCCGCTTCTGGGTGGACGACTACGGCAACCCGGACACCGCCGAGGACTTCCCGGCCCTGCTGGCCTACTCGCCGTACCACAACCTGAAAAAGGGGACCGCCTACCCGCCGACGATGGTCATCACCGCCGACACCGACGACCGCGTCGTCCCCGGCCACAGCTTCAAGTTCGCCGCCAACTTGCAATACTGCCACACGGGCGACGCCCCGGTGCTGGCGCGAATCGAGACGCGCGCCGGCCACGGGGCCGGCAAACCGACGACCAAGATGATCGAAGAGCTGGCCGACGAGTATGCGTTCTTAGTGAAAAACTTGAAGATGACGAATGTGAAGTAAACGAAGCAGTTGAACCGCCAAGGCGCCAAGAAGACCATTTTTGAATTGGTCTTCTTGGCGTCTTGGCGCCTTGGCGGTTCAACTGCATCGTTTACTTTTTCACGTCGTAACAGAACATCACGTCCCAATCGCGCAGGTACAACTTCCCGCCGACGACGACCGGGTGCGCCCACGCGGCTTGTCCGCTGCGGTTCGGTTGGGAGAACCGCCCCGTCTCGACGTACTTCTTGGGGTTGGCTTCGACCAAGGCGACCTTGCCGTCTTCGCCGCGGACGTACAAGTGGCCGTCGGCGTAGGTCACGGAGCCTTTGCCGACGCCGCGCTCGTCCCACGCGATTTTGCCGCTCTTGAAGTCCACGCACAGGAGCGAGCCGCCGCCGGTGCCGTACACGTAGTCGCCGACCAGCACCATGCCGCCGTGGTGGTTCTCGAACTTCTTGAGGAAGTACGCCGGCTCGGCCTTGAAGCCGTCCGTCGTCTTGGTCACGTCGGCCCGGCCGCCGCCGGTGGAGTAGGCCGAGGCCGCGAACACGGCGTTGTCTTTGAACAGCGGCGTGGAGCAGTTGGCGGTCCCGTTGGCCGGGGCGTCGTAGTGCCACAGCAACTTGCCGTCCTTGGCGTCCACGCCGACGACGCCGCCGTGGAGGAACTGGACGTACTGCGGGACGCCGTCGATCTCGGCCTTAATCATGGAGGCGTAGGCCGCCGTGGCGTAGCCGCCCTTGCCCGCGACCTTGACGGCCGCCTTCCAAATGACTTCTCCGTTGGCCTTGTTCATTGCCACGATGGTGTTCATTTCGCCGCCGGGAGTGGCGAGGACAACGTCGCCGTCGATCAACGGACTTTCTGAATAGGCCCACCCGCCGGATTGCCCTTTGAACTCTTTCTTAAAGTCCTTCTCCCACTTGATCGCCATCTTCTTGATGTCCACGCACACGAAGTTTCCGTTGGAACTGATCGTGTACGCCAGCCCGCCGTCAATCGTGGGGGTAGACTTGGGCGCCTCGTACCCGCCAACGGCGAGGCCAATTTTCACTTCGCCGAGTTTGGCCCCGTCCTTCTGATCCAGGACGATCAAGTATTCTTCCTTGCTCTTCACCTCTTCCTTGTCCTTCCGCTTGACCTTGACCGTTCCTTCCCCCATTGTCCCCAGCACGAATATTTTCCCGTCGCTGAACGACGGCGTCGAGTAGCCGTCGCCAAGCCCCGTCGTTTTCCACACCTGCTTCGGCCCTTCCTTCGGCCAATCGGTGAGCAGGCCGGTCTCCTTCGAGATGTCGTCGCGGTTCGGGCCCCGCCACTGGGGCCAGTTGCCGTCCGCGCCGGGGTCGGCGGCGAAGGCCGTCGCCGAACAGAACAGGGTGAGAGACAGAAGCCAGCGATTCATCAGGAACTCCGTGGAAAAATGGTGGGTTGAAGCATCGGCCATCAGGCGGGCGGCGTGGCCAACGGTTCGGCGGGCGAGGGCGGGGCAAGCTCCGGGAGATTATACCAAGGGGCCGCCGGGTGGTCGTGTTTCGTCTGGTGCAAATGCTGATTCAGCGGGAAGACGATGAGCCGGTGCTGCAAACGGACCCGGAAATCACCGGAGCATTTGGCAACCTCCCGGCCACGGCCCGCGTGCTGACGCCATTGCCGCAGGAGCATGGACCACGTGCAAGTCGTCACCATCGGCCCCACCCACAGGGCGACGTAGTTCAAGATGCCGGAGCGCACCGTGAGGTAGCTCGACCAGCCGAGGCCGAGGTTGAGAAGGGTGATGAACGTGATCTGCATCAGCGTGCGGACTCGCGGCGAGTAGACGTATTCCAATCGGCTGCGGTGGAACAGGCGGCCCGGCAGCAGAAGAAAGATCGTGCAAGCGACCAGCCACATGCCCGGCGGGGCGATGACGAGCACCCACCAATTGGGCGAGAGGTACAGGCCGATGAGGATGGAAAACATCACGATGACGTAGGCCGAGCCAATGTTCAGCGCCACCTTGGACGGCCGCTCCCCCGGCTCCTGATACGGGTTGGTCGGGTTGGCCATGAAGTTGTAATTCGCCCGCAGCGAGTGCCAGCGGATCAAAGCGGTCAGCCGAAAGAGGCGGCCCGCCTTTAGAGGCCAGAACCCGGCCCGCGTGGCGATGATGAGTTCCGCGTCGCGGGCCGGGTCGTTCGGGAATTCATAGTGCGACCGCACGACGTGCCGCATGTGGTGCGTGGCCGTCGTGAACGGGAAGTGAATCAGCCAATCCCCCGCCAACTCGTTCACCCACCGATTGCGGAACAGGCAGCCCATGCAGGCGTCCTGGCCTAACAACACCAAGCGGTGCTGGGCAGGGCCGATGAGCGCGATGGCCAGAAACGCCACCGGGAGGTCCGTCCACCACGGCCAACTGTTTTCCCGCATCGGCGGCGTCCCCTCCCGCCAGCGGAAGAACCACAGGGCCGCGAGTACGACGACGGCGATATACGCATAAATCCCGATCAGCAACAACAGGTTCCGCCAGTGGCCGGCGGGGGGGCGAAGGTCGGGCACGGGCAAACTGGCCTTCAACGGTTTGGATCGAGCGGGTAGGCTACCACACTTGGGGGATTTGGCACGAGGCCAACTTCCGCGCCGCCTCACGGACGAGACGCCATGCACTGGCTGTTGATCGGCTACATTTTTCTGATTATTGACCGGCCGTTCGAGGTCTGGCCGATGCTCGGCGACTTGCACGTCGAACGGCTTTACATGGCCGGCACCCTCCTCTACTGGCTGATGTACCCCGGCAAGAAGTGGATCTCAAACCCGCAACATACGGCCTACTTCTCGTTTGCGGGCGCGGTCGCCGTCTGTTGGCTGGCGTCGCCGTGGGCCGAGCAGGGGCAGGTCGTCGTCGAGAACTGGTTCCGCATCCTTGTCTTCTACGTCTTGCTCGTCACCTGCGTCAACGACGCCAAGGGTCTCAAGCGGCTCACGGCCGCCTTCCTCGTGGTGATGGCCGTTTACATGCTGCACTCGCTGAAGGAGTACGTCGGCGGCCGGCACTCGTTCCGCATGGGCATCGTCCGGCTGCTCGGCGTGGACAGTTCGATGGGCGACCCCAATAGCTTTGGGGGGAGCATCGTCTTCTCCCTGCCGTTCGTCACCGCGTTCTGGAACGGCTGCCGCGGCAAGTGGGTAAAGGTCTCCTGCCTCGGGTACGTCGGCCTGAGCGCCGGGTGTATCTTGCTGACGGGTTCGCGATCGTCATTCCTCGGGCTGGTCGTGTGGGGGAGCATTGTCATCTTGCGAAGCCGGTATCGGTGGGCCGGCCTGGCGGCGATGACGGTGATCGCCCCGCTGATGTTTTTCGCGCTGCCGGACTCAATGCAAAACCGCTTCGAGACGATCATCAACCCGGATGTCGGCCCGGCGAACGCCAAGGAGTCCGGCGAGGGGCGCATCGAGGGCTTCCTCACCGGCATGGACCTTATCATGGCCTACCCGGCCACCGGCGTCGGCCCCGGCTCATGGCGGCCGGCGACCGGGAGCAAGATGGAGTCGCACAACCTGTACGGGCAACTGTGCGGAGAAATGGGCCTTTTGGGCGTGGTCTGTTTCTTGGGCATCCTCGCGTGCTTTTGGGCGAACTGGCGCTGGTTTAAGCGCCAGCCCGCGGCCAAGTGGGCGGCCGACCCGTTCCCGCGGGCGCTGGCCGGGTCCGTCATGATGGATGTGTTCCTGCTCATGCTCATGGGGAACTTCTCGCACAATTTATTCCGGCATAATTGGCTGTGGTTCGGCGGCTTCCTCGTCATCGCCCGGCATGTGGCGTCCCGGCAGGCCGTGGCGGCGGTCGTGCCGTTGATGATCCGTTACCCGCATCGAGTGCAGGCGTGGCGGGTGCGGGTGGCGTAGTG
>JAYUGD010000590.1:0-4740 GCA_043767785.1 Zavarzinella sp.
GGGGCTGACGCCCCCCGCTCGCCAAGACGGGGCGCCGCCCCGCGCCTATAACTTCCCTCATTGACCGCCGCCCGCCTGAAACTTTACACGCCGAGGCCAACCCGTGAGTTCCGACACGTTGTCCGCCAAAGTCCACGCCGCCAAGGAGGCCTTGGACAAGTCGGTCCGCGAGACCGTCCAGTGGCACTTCTCCGAGGACACCGGGACGCCGTTCTGGCTGGACAAGGCGAAGACCTACACGTTCAACCCGCTCAAGGACATCCAAGGCTTCGACGACCTGAAGCAGTTCCCGCCGTTCGAGGACGAGTGGCTGCGCGCCTCCCCGGACACGGACATCTCGCGGTGGGTGCCGCGCGCCTACCTCGGCAAGAAGCCCGTGTACGTGTTCGAGACCGGCGGGACGACCGGGATTCCCAAGTCCCGCATCGTGATCGAGGACCACTGGATCGACTACGAGATGATGAGCGAGACCCTGCCGGACCAGCACTTCCCCAAGGGGTCGCACTGGCTCATGCTCGGGCCGTCCGGCCCGCGGCGACTGCGCTTGGCGATCGAACACCTGGCCCAGCACCGCGGCGGCATGTGCTTCTGCGTGGACCTCGACCCGCGCTACGTCGTGAAGCTCATCAAGGCCGGCAAGGTGCAGGACGCCAAGGCCTACGCCGACCACGCCATCGACCAAGCCCTGACGATCTTGGCCGCCGGGCACAAGATCAAGTGCATGTTCACGACGCCGAAACTGCTCGCCGCCCTCGACGCCGCCCTGCGCGACGGCCGCCTGGAGACGAAGCGCCGCGAAATCGGCTTCCCGGTCCCCGAGGGGTCGCTGCGCAGCATCCCGGACGTGGGCATCACCGGCATCTTCTCCGGCGGGACGGAGTTCACGCCGCAGTTCACGCGGGAGGCGATGGAAGAGATGTTCGAGGGCCGCGTGTACATGACGCCGACCTACGGCAACACGCTGATGGGCCTCGCCTGTTCCAAGCCGGTCGGCCCGGAGGACGGCTACAAGATCAGCTACTACGCCCCGCAGCCGCGGGCCGCGACCGAGGTGGTGGACTTCAAGGATTACAACAAGCTCGTGCCCTACGGCGAAACCGGCCGGGTGATCCTGACGACGCTCACGAAAGAGTTCTTCATGCCCCGCTTCGCCGAGCGCGACGAGGGGGAGCGGGAACCCCCGTTCGAGAAGTTCCCGTGGGACGGCGTCAGCGGCGTCCGGCCCTTCCACGAATTCGCCGCGACGACGACGGTGGGGGTGTATTGAGGGCGGGAGTCGGTTTTGGTATTTCGGCCTGAAAGGCCGATGAACATAGCCCAGCCCGTCAGGGCTGGGTGGCACGGCCCCGAAATGGTTTTCGGTCGGAAGGACCGTCGAGTGCCATGTCCACAACTTTGCGTGGACATGCGGGCGCGTCTCTTTACGAATTGTTTACAGCAATGGGCAATTGCTCAACATGTCCATGCAAAGCCGTAGGCATGGCACCCGACATCGACAATCCTCGCGGACTTCCATAGCAATCCCCTTTGAACAATGAACTCCTGCTGCAATTGAGAGGTGCCCGATCAATTCTTCCCGTCATATCGCTCTTTCAGCGTAATCCTCACTTGAGCAAACCGAAGCTGTAACTCTGACATGCGTAGCTTTGCTCGTAATTCGGCATGCTTTAATAGTCTGTCTTGTTCTTCCTCGTTCTTTGTTCGCAGAATTTGATCCAAATCGTCAGCCATTCGGTGATACGTATCGGCATAATCCATAACCAGAAGCGTAACTTCTGGATCAACGCCATTTGCTGCGGAACACAAGGCATACAGTTTTTCCGAGATTTTTCGGGGATTCGCAGCAGATTCTTCGAGCCTTTGTGTTGGGGTTTCGCCCTTTTTAGAACCCTCGTTCAACCCGCCCATAATGGGCATGGCCTCTTCTAAAAATTTTACCGTCTCCGGTGGTAGTCCACGGGCCGACTTCTTGGACGGGGTGTTTTTGACTCCACAGCCAGCAAAGAAAATCCAGACAAAAATCAACGAGAAAATGCCGAGACGGCCTATGTGCCTGAAGATGTTCATGCGAGCCTGAGTGATTGCGGTGGTTCGGTCAAGAGAGTTTATCAAGCCTGGTGGCAGCCTGCAACAAACTGAACGAAATCACTTTTTAATAAAATTAATTTGCTAACTGGGCGAAGCGACGGTTAGCCTCGTCAATCGCCTGCCGCAAACCCTCTTCTCCCGAGAATCCGATGCTCGCCACCTGCGTGCTGTTCGTGATGCCGTTCTCGTACACAGCGTAGCCTTCGCCGGGTGCCATGTCCACGGCTGGACATGCATGTGCCTCGCCCGTGCAAGCGCCGCCGAACAAAGGCAGTCGTTCAACATGTCCACACAAAGGCGTGGACATGGCACCCAGATGTCAGTTGGTCTATGCCGTGACTGCTCCGTCAAGTTTTTTTTCGCTCCTCCGCTTCCCGCAGCAGCTGTTCATTCTGCCACTGGTATTCCAACTTGCCCAGGCGGTGAAACCCTTCCAAACACTGCATGATGTTATGCGCCGGGCCGGTCATGTGCCGGATGAAGTCGAAGTGGATGAAGGTATAGTGGCTCTGGACAGTTTGCATGAAGTGCTCGATCTGCATCATAACGCTTTGGACTGCATCGCGGTTAACGCCAGGAAGAAGCCCGGGTCGGTAGTTCAGAGCGGTCTCTCGGTCGAGGTGCCCAAGGGTTTTGTTCCGGTGAGTTCGGAAGGGCACAATCAACTTGTCGATTCCATCTCGCTTTTCCTTGAGTTCCTTGTCGAATTCCGAATCCTTGGTTTTATCGTGAATGACCGACATGAGGTGGTCGATCGTCAGGTTCTCGAACTTACCTGTCTTCTCTGGATCTGTCAGTCGGCAAATCCCCATGATGAACTCGTTCCGGAACAGCCCCTGAATGAGGCCGAACGCTCCAGACGCCGTTTTGTTCAGCACCGCAATCCTTTCTTCCGTGCCGTAAAGCTGTTCGTAGCTGTCCCAGATGGTGTACAGCGTGCAAACTTCGTCACGCAGTCCTTCGTAAACCGTTCTAACTTCTGGCGGGTAGGGGTGTTTGTCCGGAATGGACATCATTGCTCTCCTGGGGGTTAGGTTCAATATCCACGAGTCGAAGATGACGTGCGGCAAGCAAGACAGGTTCGCGCAACTCATTTGCAGGGAAGATTTTACCCGAATAGGAGTTGCGCAGTTCGTTTTCGGTTGCGGTCGGTTATGTTCCGATCCATGAAGGCGCCGGGTGCCATGTCCACGCAAAGCCGTGGACATGCGAGCGCGTCATCCGGACAATCGCCGCCAGCCGCGGGAGTCGCCCAACATGTCCACACCAAGCCGTGGACATGCCACCCGGCAGAGGTCGGAATGCTGTGGCAGACAGGCCGGGTTTTCGGTCCAACGGGCCGCTTACCATAGCCCAGCCCGACAGGGCTGGGTTGGCGAGCTATCGAGAACCGTCGGTCTGAAGGGCCGATTACCCGCTCAAGGCCATTAGGGCCGCGACGGTCGAAACTCAAAGATAATCGGTCCTTCAGACCGAGGTCATTGGCGGGCGGCTGACCCAGCCCTGGCGGGCTGGGCTATGTTAAGCGGTCCGTTGGACCGAAAATCCGGCGAGTCCGCCCGTCACTTCCCGGCCGGCGTCTCCCAGTAAAAGTCGATGTACCCGATCATCATCTCTTCCCACGTCTGGTCGCCCCACTTCACTTCTTTCGTCGGGTCCGGGTTGGCCGGGTTGTCGGCCGAGTTGTCGAAGTGGGCGATCACGCGAATCTTCGACCCCTTGGGCAACTTCAACGGCTCCGCGAGCCGGTAGGTGTGCTGCCAGTTGAAGTCGTACTGCGGGACGGAGAGGAGCGTCTCGGTCTTGCCGTCCGGGGCGACGGCCAGGTACTCCACGTCCTTGCCGCGCAGGTGCATGTGCGGGAACATGGCCAGCACGACGCCGTCGCGGAAGACCGGGATCTCGGCGACGACCTCGTGCTTGCCGGCCCCGGCCGGGATTTTGAACTTCGAGTTGGCGATGCCGTAATTCTTCACTTCGTTCTTCGGCGGCTCCTTGCAGAACACCAGCCCGATCTCGGAGCAGTCCTTCTCCTCCTTGCCGGTCGGCGTGTAGTGGACCTGCCAGATGAGTTCGGCCCCGGCCGGGATCTTGCGGCCGAACCCAGCGGGCAAGGCGAACGGGTCGGCGCCCGGCGCCACCGCCGCGATCCACTCCTGGGTTTTGCCGGGCGCGCGGGCGAAGACGATGACGTGGTGGACCGCCGCCTTGTTGCCCGGCCGGACTTCGGCCGCCTGGATCCACTTGTCTTCCGTGAACTCGGTCTTGGTCTTGAAGTACTTGTACGCCACCTTGCCCGTGGCCGGGACCGTCACCTCCTGCGGCATCTTGAACACCGCGTCCGGCTTGCCGATGCGCCAGCCCTCGGCGTACTCCTTGGCCGCAGGCGCGTCTTTCTTGTCCCCTTCGGGCGTCCCGGCGGCAACCCACGCGGAAAGGGTGTCGATTTCGTCTTGGCTCAATCGCCGTTCGTTGGAGAAGTGGCCGAAGCGGGGGTCGGCGTGCCACGGCGGCATCTGCTTCGTCGTCACCACTTCCTGAATCATCGCGGCTTGGTTCTTGGCGTCGGCGTAGGTGAGCAGTGAGAACGGGGCGGCCGTCCCCGGGTGGTGGCAGTCGGCGCACTGTTTCTGCAAGATCGCCGCGACGTGC
>JAYUGD010000591.1:0-12709 GCA_043767785.1 Zavarzinella sp.
AAGGTCGAACCCAAGGTCGAGCCGAAAAAAGAGCCGAAGAAAGAACCGAAAGAGGAGCCGAAGAAGGAGCCGCCATTCGCGACGGGAGCGGCGCTGGTCAACGCGGTCGAAAAAGTCCGGCCCATCGAGGAGTACAAGCCCGCCGGCGACAACGCGGAGATTCTCACGGGCGGCGTCGTCAAGGACGTGTGTGCCGCCGGGGGAGGCCGGTATCTGCTGGTAAATTGTGCCGACGCCCTCAAATTGCACGTTGTGGATGTCAGCACGGGCAAGATCGCCAAGACGTTCCCGCTCAAAGCGCCGGACGCGCTGGCGGCGGGGGGCATGGACCATTTCGCGGTGGTCTACCCCGGCACGAAGACCATCGAGCGCTTCTCTCTGGAGAAGATGGCCTCGGAAGCGACCGCGAAGATTGACGCCAAGCAGAAGATCATCGCCGTCGCGATGGGATCCCGGACGGCCGGCCCGGTCGTCCTCGGCGGGCCGCAGGCCCAGAACAACGCGAGTGGCATGGCCCTGATGTTCATCGACCTGCCGACGCTTAAGGAAGTGGAGATCCAGATGGCCCAAGGGGAAATGGGCGTTAGTTTCGGGACGGCCGCCAATCTGCGCGTGTCGCCGAACGGCCAACTCCTCGGGGCGTGGTTCCAAAAATTAAATCCGTCCGGCCTGCAAACCGTGCAACTGACCGGGAACAACATCCGCGGAACCTACGTGAAGCAATCCGTTGGGCCGGTCGTGCCAGGATTCGACGGCACGAGTGTGTACACGGAAAAGGGGAAGTTCGGCCCGGACTTGCAAAACCCCGTCGAGCCGGGAGCACTGATCCCGGCCGTCACTGGCAAGTGGGTTCTGCAATTGGAGTCCGCGAAGGCGGGGACGGACGAGCAACAGTTCATCAAGATCACCGTCCGCGAGGACGGCAAGCCGGACGCCTTGGCCGTGTTTGACACCATCCCGGGCTTCGACGGCAAGAAAGACCCGTTCCAGCGAGAGATCAATCAGATGGCCACCGACCGCCGCCTCTGGCTCATCCCCGAAGCGAAGGTCTTGGTGACGATTCCCCCCAGCGCCAACAAGTTGCAATTCTTCCCGGTGAAGGCGAAATAGCGGGCGGTCACGCCGTCCGGCGGAGTGGCCCGGCGTCGGCGGCGTTTTCGCCGACGACGCTCAGCAATTTGTCCCACGCCTGCGTGTCGGCGGGAATCGTGGCGGCGGCCCGGTCGAGGTCTTCGAGCAGGACGGCCGCGCTTAAATACATCGCCGTGGGCACGGTGCTCGGTTCCAGTGGGGAGCCGAGGCCACATAGGATGTCCTGAAGTTCGCCCGGGAAGGACTTGCTCTTCGCCCCCTTGCGGCGGTTCGCGGCCCGCGCCCAGTTGGCGGCCGCGACGCCCAGCGCCCGCAAGTCCGACTCGATGCTGCCCTCGCTCGCGCTCGGGGAGTACAGCCACGGCGGTTCGCCGATGCCGAGGATTTTCACCACACCCGAGCGCGACAGGCTGAATGATTCTTCCGTCAGCCGGCCGTGCGTGAGGCCGACTTCGTGGGCGGCGTATAGGCCCTGCACAATCTGGATCATCAGCCGATGCCACACGCCCGGCGAGGCGACGGCGGACGACCACTCGTTCCCCGGCAGGCCGACCAGCCATTCCTGCAACACGGCCGGCCGGTGGTTCAACTCGAACACTTCGAATGTGGCGGCCACGTTCGGGTGGGCGAGGTCGCGGGCCGTGCCGAACCGCTGGCGGTACTCATCGGGCCGGACGGCGTCCAGCATTTCCGACTCGCCGAGGTGCCGCAACAGGCACGTCCCCGATTCGCCGGCCGGGACAGTACCCGCGGACTGCCGCAGCGGGTCGAACACCCGGTACACGGCCTCCCGTTGCGTAGAGAGCAAGCGGTCGATCACGCGGAACCGGCCGAGCATCAACCCGGTCAGGTTTCCGGATTCGATCAGGGCGAGTTGATAAAGCGTGAGGTAGCCCCCCGAGAGGAGGACGTGCCGCAGTGTGCGGCGCTGGCGCTTGGCGTCCTCCCACAGGGCGTGCAGGGAATCGCGGTCGATGATGTCCAACGTGCGGAGTAAATCGCCGAGTTTCCGGTCGGCCGGGTCGAGGTCGGTCGGCATCGCCAAGATTGGGACCGCGCCGGTTTCGGCGCTCGGCGAGACGGGGACCGTTTCCAAGTCCCGCGCGGGCAACTGAAGAATGCCCGACTCGCCGGCCGCCGGGTTTTCCGCGCGATACTTGCTCCAGCGCGTCTCGGCCACTTCGCGGAACTTCCGCTTGTACCAGTCCCGCATGTCGCCGAGGTGCTTGTCCACCTCCACGCGCTTTTCGGTGACTTCCTTCTCGACTTGGGCCAGCGTCTCGGCCTGTTTGGCCAAGTGCTGCTCCGTGGCCTCAACTTCTTTCTCGCGCCGGTCGAGCCGCGTCTCCCCGTGGTGGATCGTCTGCCGGATGTTGGCGAATCGGCCCTGCCATTCCACCAACTGCTGGCGGAACGTGGTCGAGGTGAGCCGGTGTTCGGCCCGCGCCTTCTGAAGCGTCTGCTCTTGGTCGCGCAGGCGGTTGACCTCCTGCTGCAACGCCGTCCGCACGGCGTCCAAGTCCCCTTGGCTGCGCTGGGCGTAGGCGTGCAGTTCGGCGAGCTGGCTGCGCATCGCGTCGCGGGCTTGGGCCGTGCGGTCCATGGCGGCTTGGGCGCGGTCTTCGAGTTCCGGCATTTGCCGGAGCAGGTCGTCCGTCCGGGCTGATAAAGCGGCCTTCAGTTCCACAATCTCGGTCGCGGCTCGGTCAAGGTCGGCCTGCGCGGCCGCCCGGAGGCGTTCGAATTCCTGTTGCTGGATGTCGAGTTGTTCGCGCTGGGCGCGGATGATGATTTCGGCCTGCTTCAACTGCTCGTCGCGGCGGGCGATGTCGAGGGCCTCTTCGTCCGTCAACCGCCGCACACTGCCGGCGTCTTCGCGAAGTGTTTCCAGTTCCCGCAGTTGATCGGCGATTTGCTGCGCCTGAGTTTCGATGAGCCGCGTGCGGTCGTCCAAGTCCTTCTGCCGGGCGGCCAGTTCCTCGGCCCGCAGCCGCAGTTGTTCCTGCAAGGCGTCGCGGGATTCCTCCGCTTGCTTCAAGGCCGTTTCCCGCTCCCGCAGGGCCGCCCGGTCGGCTTCGACCCGCTCTTGGGCTTCCACCAACTGTTCCGCGCGGGCGTGGACGCCGCTGACTTGCTCGGCCTGTTCCGAGGCTTGCGCCTGCAAGGTCGCTTGGAGGTCGCTGAGGCGCTTGTCCTCGGAGGCCAAGTGTTCCTGCATCCCACGCAGGCGGTCCACCGCTTGCTGCATCAGGGCCGAGCGCTCCTGATAGAGCCGGTAACTCTCGGCGTGCCCGTCCCGCTCTTGCTCGACGACTTCGCGGACGCCTTCGGCTTGCCGCAGCCGCTCTTGGGCTTCCCGCGATTCCTGTTCGATCTTGGCCCGGTCGTCGGCCAGCCGGGCTTCCTGCCGGAACAGGTCGTCCTTCACATACTCCAGCCGCGTCCGCAACGCGGCGAGGGTGATTTGCTGGCCCTCCAACGTCGCCAGCCGCTCGGTAATCTTCGCGTCGCGGCGGTCCTGTTCGTCCCGCAGCAAACCGACCCGCGCTTCCTCGGCCTTCACGCGCTCCTCACGCCCGTCGAACAACTCGAGTTGTCCCTCGAAATCGGCGACATCCTTTTCCAAGGCGGCGTGCCGGCGGTCCACCTCGGCGGCCCGCTGGGTGAGGGATTGTTCTTTCGCCTCCAGCGCGGCCGAGAGCCGGTCCATCCGAATGAGATCGGTCGAGTACTGGGCTTTTGTCTGTTCGCTCAGGTCGTGGAGTTGCCGCGATTGCAGTTCGCGGGCGGCGATGTCCACCTCGCGGCGGGCGAGGTCTTCCTCCCGCTGCTTGAACCGCATTTCGATGAGCCGGCGGTCGGCGTCGAACACGTCCCGCTGCCGCTGAAGTTCGCCGTGCTGGGTGTCGAGGGCCAACCGCTGGCGGGCGACCTCGCCCTCTTTTTCAACGAGCGCTTTGAGCCGCGGGTCGATGTCCCGCTGGTCGACTTCGAATTGTTGCTTCCGCTCCCGCAATTGGAGGGCGGTTTCCCGCAAGGCGAGTTGCAGCCGTTCCAGTTCTTCCCGGCGGGAGCGGTACTGGTCGCTGAGTTCCTTCTCCACGCGCTCGCGGACGGCGACTTCCGGCTCGCGCGCCGATGCGGGGCCGCTCCGCGCGCCGGCAATTTCTTGCCGGGCCGCCTGCAACTCCCGCTCGATTTCTTGACGGCGCTCGTACCACAAAATGCGGTCGGCTTCGAGATCGCGACTCCGTTCTTCGAGTTCCTTGGCTTGGGCGTCGAGGAGGCGTTTTTGCTCTCCCCGGTCGTCCCGTGTCGCTGCCGCTTCCGGCTCCGCGTAAGGAATCTCGACGGCGGCGGGGCTAGACGACTGCGTGGCGAAATCAATCGAGATGCCGAGATCGACGGCCCCGACGGACACCACGTCCCCATGCCGCAACGAAATCTGGCCGCTCGGGGCCATCGGCGAGCCGTTCACAAGGATCGGCATGGAGGGCGCCAACTTGCGCAGCCACACTTCCGTCGGCGTCCGGCGGATCAGGCAGATGTTGGGCGGCAAATTCGTGCCGGGCAACCGCAGGTCGCACCCCGGCACGGAGCCGATCAGGAACTCTTCGCCGGTGACGTCGTAGGTGATCGGCCGGGCCGGCCCGTGCCGCACTTCGACGCGCACGGGCATGCCGAACGGGGGCGGACGCGATGGGGAACGTGAGGCCATGTCCTATTGCCGGGTCGCGGGGAATCCTTCGCCGCCGGACGCACTCCGTCCGCGATGGTATTGGACCGCAATCACACGATTCTGACAAGGCGAGTTTGGTGAACAGGTGATTTCAAGGCTCTGGCCGACAAACGAAACTGCCCCTTGAACGAGCAGTTCAACCGTTGCGTTGCAACGCGAAAAGGCAGAGGGATGAATAGAGGAGATGTGAGTGAGAAGTGAACGAATGGAGTGGAAGAGGATCGAACTCTTCGCCCCCTCCGCAAAACCACCTAGAAAACACGGAGAATCTGACAAATCCCCCGCTGACTGTACCACGGGCTGACCCATGCCCGCCCGATTTGGCCGAACTTCTCACCCTCTGGCCATCGCTTCCCGAGTCGGTTCGCTCATCCGTCCTGTTACTGGCGCGGGCCGGCGCCGCCGCGGCTGTCGCGGGCGACTGTCGGGCCGCATGACGGCCAACGCCAAGAGGATCCAATGACGCCCTTGAGCCGCACGCACTTGGTCGCCCGTTTGCCCTGTGGGTGCATGTGGTCCGCGATGACCACGCGCGACCCCGACACCGATTACGCCGCGGACGGGCGCGACATCCGGGCGTTCAAGGAACGGCACCGCGGGCTGAGGGTATCGGTTGAGCATGACCCGACGGAGTGGAAGTGCGCCCGGGCGGTGGCCGGGGCGCCGTGCCTCGCGGAACACGTCCGAAAGTTGAAAGAGGCGCCCCGGCGCGCTAATCACCGTGGAGACTAATCACCAATGACAAGGCCGTCGTCACCGTGGCCCGTGGCCGTCGTCGTCACCGTGGCCGTCGTCTGCGGGTTGGCCGTGGCCGTCGTCACCGTGGCCCGCGGCCTGTTCGCGGACGTATTCTCTCACGTCCCCCGGAGCATTCGACCGCCCGCGTGGAACGTCTGGCCGATCAACTCGCCGCCCTCTCCGACAATGAACGGGCTACCCTTATTGCGGCATTGTTGGCTGGAACACCGTCCTCGTCGCGATAATAGGATTGTCTCGGTTGTTCGACTACCAAGCCAAAATGCCTCAATTACTGAGAAGATTATTGAGGTTTAAGCATGAGACGAAGTCCAATGACTCTACCGCGCCCTTCCGTGTCACTAGGGTAACGAAACGCTGATCGACATTGGACGGCACCAAAAGCAAAACACCCGCCCCGGACAGCCCGGTCTGTGCCATTTTTCGAAAAGAGATTTTCACACCTCTCTTCAACATTCCCACTCATGTCACAAAGCCCCCAAGGATGTGGGACGATGTTCTCATATCTTCCAACCGCGATGGTCTGTCCGGGCGTAAAACTTTTCTCGCTTGTGCCATACGGAGGATCGTAGGAAGTGTTGCAATTCGCCTCTTTGCCGCTTAAAGAACTCCCCCAATAAAAAGGTTGCTTATTTCCCTTTCCTCCTCGGCATGCATACTCCCATTCATCTTCGTGAGGCAATTTTACTTTGTGGCCTTGTACCTTACATTTTTTCAAAAAGAGCTGACAGTCTTCCCAGCTAACTCTTTCAACGGGCAATTTAACACCTTGATTCTGGCTTGGATTCTTCCCCATTATTGTTTCCCATTCAATCTGCATCACTTCAAATTTTCCTAGCCAGAAACCATCGGTCACGAATTCGTGTTCAACTTCATTACCAGATCGCCCATTTTCCTCAACCGGCGATCCCAGAAGCGACCTTCCCGCCGGGATTCGGCAAAATGTCATCTTTACATTTTCAGCTATTTCAAATTCCTTTTCCTCTAATTTTTGCGGTTGGAAAAATATCGTAGGGGTTAGCCCATTCGGTTCATTTTGAACTGATTGAGTTCCATTTGATTTGTCTGCGGATGAAGGTGAGGTCGAAGATTTCTTCCCGCATCCGATCACATTGGCTGCGACGAATGTCATCATGAAGAACGCCAACCAACGAATCCACATGTCAAAAATCTCCTAGTTAGCGAAGAACAATGAGAAGTGTGGCCACATAACCTTGCGATGAAGGGCTAAGCTGAATGACCAGCGAGGTCAGCTTAGTTGGTCTGAGTCTCACCCCCCAACCCATTTCTTGATCGCGATCATCATGGTATGTTTTTCGGGGAGCCAAAATTCCCGAAATTTCGTCAATTTGACCTTTAGAGGCAGTTTATGGCCGGGCGTGGGCGACAAGACGCGAACGAGACTCTGGCGGCGCACATGGCCGCCGGGTTGCCGATCACCGAGGCCGCCGAGCGGGCGGGGGTGGGGGAGCGCACGGCCCGCCGCCGGTTGGGAGACGACAACTTCCGCGCGCTGGTGGCCCGGCTGAAATCCGAAGCCGTCGCGCAAGCGGTGGCCCGGTTGTCCGCCGACATGGGCAAGGCCGCCGCCAAGTTGGCCGCGTTGATCGACGCCACGGATGACCGGGTGGCCCTGACCGCCGCCAAGGCGTTGCTGGAGATGGCCCTCAAAGCGAGGGCGGCCGAAGAGATTGAGAAGAAGCTGCAAGACCTCACCGACCGCTTATACGCCTTCACAGCGAAGGAGGACGCCCGTGCCAAGTAAACACGCCCTTGCCAAGCTGGCGGCCCGCCTCGAATCGCTGGAGGCCCACCATCGGGCGACTGAGGAAAGTGCGGCGGTTATCGACGGGGAGGAATTTCTGCAAAACTTAACGGACGAGGAATTGGAAGCCTTGGCGGCGGCCCTCGTTGAACGCCATTCCGCTGGACAGGGCTGAGTTTCCTTCGGATAATGTAGCCGTCGGGTAGCCGCCTGTTTGCAAGCGGGCGGTTCGCGGCCGGGCGGTTGTTCGTGAGTATCCACCACGGCCGCCGCCCGGCCGGCCCGCACTGTGGATACTCATCATGTCTTCCGGCACCACGCTTAGTGTAAACGGCATTAACACGTTTGAAGGTGAAATACTCTCCCTCAGAGCGCTGTGTGGTATTCAGACCGAAAAAGGGTCCAAACGTGACCCTAACACGTTGGAGGAATTGACATCGTTTTGCATCAAGCTTCAAGATTGGTTTCCGCGAAAAGAGAAATTCTTAAATCACACCCCACTTGGAAGAGAGGCGTTGACCCTTCCGGACGACTTCCGCCAAACGGTTCGTGTTGTGTGGCATCACTTGAGAAAAGTGGCTCGAACGCGAGGCTGCTCACATCCGCCGCAAGTTGAAGGGCCGTATTCGGTGGAGAAAGTTGAAGGTCTGTTAGATCAACTCATTTCTTGGTGCAATGCCGAGAGTCTTAAAGACCTGCCTCCGCGTCCGGGCAACAAGAATGAAGCAGCGTCGAACGAACCTGTCCGTGTCGCCCGTGAAAGGCTGTACGCCTTGATCGTCAACGGTCATGCGCTTCAAAAGCCAAAGGAAGTGGTTAAACTGCTCGACGGTCATGCGGCCGTGGCAGATTTCAGGCGAACGTCCGGGAGAGACTTCACGACGGACACGGTGAAGAACGCTCGGACGTGGGCCAAATATCAGTCGAAACGCTGATCCATCAACGGGGGAAAATTTCCCCCGAATCAAATTCCCATTTTTGTCCCGTCCACGCCATTCAGGATTTCAAGGGTCTTTCGGCGTCCCATCGCAAGTATTTTCGGGGGAAAACTTCCCCCGACGTTTCCCCCGTTCCCCCGTGGTAAAAACGGGAATCACGCCTCGGCCGGCCGCCGGGGACGATTCACCGAAGGGGGACAACCATGACCGCCGACACCTTGCCCGCCGCCCTCACCAAGACCGACCTCGCCAAGCTGTTGAACGTCTCCACCAAGACCGTTTCCCGCTTGGCGAGTCGCGGGGCCATCCCCGGTGAACTCGCCCTCGGCATCCGCACGCCCCGGTACGACGCCCGGACGGTGGAGCAATGGATTGCGGCCGGTTGCCCGACGGCCGCCAAATAAAAGCGGCCGGCCCCGTTGTGAGCGGGGCCGGCCCGAAGAAAACACTAACCACGGACAAGCTCCATGATAGCCGAAATTGACCGGCCGCCGGCCGGCGACTCTGACTCCCGTTCCGCGGGGATCGGCGGTGTGGCGTGAACAAGCAACAACCGCCGTTGACGCTGACGACGTTCGCCAAGGCGAAGTTGCTCCCGTTGGAATTCCTCGAATCGGCCGGGCTGTCGGACAGTCCGCGCGGCGTGCTGTTCCCCTACGGGCCGGGGTTCCGTCTGCGGATTCGCCTGTCGATGGACAGGCCCGCGGACGGGCCGGACAAAAGATTTGCTTGGGCAGACAAGCGAACGTCCGCGGAAGAAGTCGGCTGCTACACGGCCGACGTGCTTCTGGAACACCTGCGACCAAAGGCCCATGAGCCGGAATGCTACATCGTGGAAGGGGAATCGGACGCCCTGACCCTGTGGCACGCCGGGATGCCGGCGGTCGGCGTACCCGGCGCGCAGATGGCCGGCAAGCTCACCTCGAACCACGTCGCCGCATTCTCTTCCGTCGTCGTCTGGCAAGAGCCTGGCCCCGGCGGTGAAGCGTTCAAGACTGGCGTTCTCGCGCGGCTGACGGCTGTCGGCTACACCGACCGGGTAAACGTCGTCGCGGCCAAATCGGACAAGGACGCATCCGCCCTTTGGCTGCGCGTCGGCGGGGACCGCACCACGTTCATGGCCGAACTCTTGCGGTTGCCTGTGGCGCCCGTAACTCCGCCGGCCGGTCAGGAACCGCCTCTGATCCCCGTGCCTCTCGAAGACTTCATGGAGCAAAACCCCGAACTGCCGGCCCCCGTGGTTCACGGGTTGATGCGGGAAGGGGAGACGATGAACATCATCGCCAACACCAAGGTGGGAAAAAGCTGGCTGGCGATGGACTTGGCGCTTTCCGTCGCCACCGGGCGGCCGTGGCTGGCCACGTTCCCCACGGCGCGCGGCCGCGTGTTGGTGATCGACAACGAACTGCTCCCCGGCGTGTTGGCCCGGCGGCCGGGGCTGGTGGCCGCCGCCCGCGGCATCCCGCCGGAAGAGTACAAGGGGATGATTGACATCCTCAGTCTCCGCGGCCGGCTACGGCCGCTCGACCGGATGGCCGACTTCTTCGACGCCCTCGACCCGGGCGCGTACAAGGTGATCGTCCTGGACGCCTGGTATCGGTTCCTGCCCCCGGACGTGTCGGAGAACGGCAACGGCGAAGTGGCCCAGATTTACAACACGATCGACAAGTACGCCGGCCGCATCGGCGCCTCATGCGTGCCGATCCATCACGCCACGAAGGGCAACCAGTCCGACAAGAAAGTCACCGACGTGGGGGCCGGGGCCGGGGCGCAGAGCCGGGCCGCTGACACGCACCTAGTCATCCGTGAACACGCCGAAAAGGATTGTTTCGTCATCGACGCGGCCGTCCGTTCGTTCGCCCCGATAGAGCCGCTGTGCGTGCGGTGGGGCTGGCCCGTGTTCAACGTGGCCGACGGCTTGGACCCGACGCGACTAATCGGCGCGAAGCCCGCGAAGGCCCCGAAGGCTTCCGAGTACGCCGACGACCCCGATAAGCCGGACTGGACCCCCGAGTACGTCGCCAAGCAAGTCGAAGCCTACGGGGCCGCTGGTGTCGGCAAGACCACGCTTCACGAACTGGTGAAAACCGGGGCGCGGGTGAAAGACTTCCCTGCCAATCGGCTGATCGACTTGGCGACCGAGGCCGGCTTGATCCGATTGGAGCGGCCGGGCGGGCGAAACGTGAAGGGCGTGTACGTCGCCGCGTGTCACGCTTCGGCGGCCCAACCGGGCGCGGAAACGGGTGATTTCTGTGATGAAAAACGGCCCAAATCGACCGCGCGCAAAATCGCACAAAATAAACGACGCAAGGGCATGAAGACAAAAGACTTAGACCCACAGAAGGGCTAATTGGCTGTGTGTGTAAAAAAATCCCCCCATACCCCCCTGTGTGTTTTTTCACACACACGCCTTGGGGGCGAGGATGTGAAAAACCTTCTGTGTGTGAAAAAGTTTTTTACACACAGAACCAACAAGAGGAACCACAACATGACCGCCGACGCCTTGAAGAACCACGCCGAACGGATCCGCGAACTCGCCGATGGCATCGCCCAGAGCGACACGGCCGGGTTGAGCGACCTACAGCGGGCGAAGATCATGGTTGTCCTCGAATCACTTCGGGGCCACATGGCTAAGACCCTCGACGTGATTCGGTCGCCGGGGACGCAACCGACCCGGAAAGGCGACTGACCCCATGACCACCAGCAAACTTGACGAGTCCCGCGAGAAGGCCGCCCGCCCCGGCGACGTGACGCCCGACGACTTGACCCCCGGCGGCCGCGACCGCCTGGCCGTCGCGCTCGGCGGCGCCCTGCGGTGGATCGACGCCGCGCTGGCCGACGCCGAGGGCGGCCGGGTTCCGCGACGGTGGCCGGACGGTTCGGCCGTCGCCGCGACTGAGGAAGGGGGCCGCCCGTGAGTGACTTGCGCATTCATCAAGCGGACGCCGCCGCCGCCGACGACGGCCCCGGGCCGGCCGACGACCCCGCCGAGCTTGGCCGCTTGTGGCCGCTGATGGCCGCCCCCGTGCGGAACGCCGTGCTGACGCTGGCGCGGGCCGCCGCGGGTGTCCCGCCCGCCGCCGAGGAACTGCCCGACTTGCTCGACATGGCCGCCGTAACTCGGTTGCTTGGCGTGAGTCGCGCGACGGTTGACCGCATGGACGCCGAGGGGCGACTCCCCGCCCCCGTGCGGGTGGGCCGGTTCAAGAAGTGGGGGCGGGCCGATTTTCTGGCGTGGCTCGCCGCCCGCCGGCCCGACGGCTCTACCTTTACCCGTTGTGAGTGGGCGCGATTGACTGCCAAGAAGTGAAGGTTCACGGAGGGGCTATCGCCCCTCTCTTTGGCGTGTTATCCTCTGGTTACATTTCCGGCGACGACTCCCGCGGGGTTCCACATGGCGAAGATCACCAAGCGCGTCTACCTCGACAAGAAGACCGGCGAGCGCAAGAAGACGGCGAAGTATTACGCCAAGGTGAAGCGGGCCGGCGGGTGGCAGTGGGTTCCCCTGTGCGAGTCCGCGGCCGACGCCAAGGTGATGCTGCGCGAGTTGGAGCGCACGGCCGCGGCCGTGCGGAACGGCCTGCCCGTCACGATTGAATCCCACCTTCACGCGCTGGCGCTGTTCCACCTTGACGACTTCCTGGCCGACAAGGCCAACGAGGGCGTGAACCCCTCGACCGTCACCCGCTGGCGAACGCGGTTCGCCGCCTTGTTTGCCTTCACCGGCTGGAAGACGCTGC
This sequence comes from Zavarzinella sp., assembly GCA_043767785.1. Lineage (GTDB taxonomy): Bacteria > Planctomycetota > Planctomycetia > Gemmatales > Gemmataceae > Zavarzinella. The sequence goes on from JAYUGD010000591.1 coordinate 12,031, forward strand.
GCGAGATCAACGCCCGGCAGGCGCAAGAACACTTGGCCGAACTGGCCAAGACGCGAAGCCCGAAGACGCTGGAGGACTTGAAGGGCGACTACAGCACGTTCGGCCGCTGGCTTCACCGGCAGAAGCGATACCCGGAAAACCCGTTCGCGGACCTGCGCAACCCGTCCCGCGGGATGGAGGCCGTCCGCAAGCCCCGAGCCATGACCGACGTGGAGCTTCAAGCCGTCGTCAAGACGGCCGAAGCGGGCCGGCCGTTTAAGGGGCTGACCGGCCCCCGCCGCGCCCTGCTGTACCGGCTTGCCGCCTTCACCGGCCTGCGCTCGGCCGAACTCGGCTCCCTGACGGCCGGTCAAGTGGAGCGCGACTCCGAGGGCCGCGTCTTTGCCAACGTGCGGTCAGGTTGCACAAAGGGCAAGAAGACCGCACGCCAAGCCGTGCCGGACATCGTCGCCGCTGACCTGCTCACGCTGGCCGCCACGTTCCAACCGACCGACCGTCTCTTCCCCGGTTCCTGGCACTCCCACGCCGCCGCCATGATCCAAGCCGACGCCAAGGCGGCCGACGTTGCCACCGTGAGCGAAACCCCGCAAGGGCGGCGCGTCCTGACGTTCCATTCCCTCCGCCATTCGTTCGCGCTCTGGCTAAAGACGAGCGGCATCCCGCTGACGCTGGCCCAGAT
>JAYUGD010000592.1:0-12689 GCA_043767785.1 Zavarzinella sp.
TCCGTGTTCGATCCGTGGCTAAAAATGTCTTTTCCGTGTTCCGGCCCGCGCTCCACTCCGAAGCATCGCGTCGCGGCCAAACGGACTCGTCGCGCTTTACTCCGCCCCCCGCCCGTGGTACGCTGTTACTCCCGCCTCTTCGATTCGCCCGAAGGACTCTCCCCATGCGTTGGTCGTTCCTCCTCCCTTCCCTGTTGGCTCTCGGCCTCATCCTCCCGCTGAGCGGGCAGGAGAAGAAGGAAAAACTCTACCGCGACCCAATCAACGTCGTCGTCCCGGCGATCGCGTCCGACAAGTCGGTCGCCTACGATTACGACATCGTGTACGTCCGGGCCAAGCGGGCCGGGGACAAGGTCCACAAGCGGTTCTACACGGACTTCTCCTCCCCCGTGACAATGGAGCCGGGCGCCGACCTGATGCTGCTCCACCCGAACGGGACGGAGGAACTTCTCGCGGAGGGCGGGGACGGGTCCATCACCGACCCGGCCGTCTCGTTCGACGGCAAGTGGGTGTACTTCACTCGCATTTACAACTTGAAGAACGCCAGCCAGTGGACCCCGCCCAAGCAGGGGGCCGACATCTTCAAGATTCGGCCGGCCGACAAGAAGCTCGTCCGGCTGACGAACCAGCAGTTCACCCCCAACACCGGGGCGGCGGCGTGGTCGGCGGACTTCCGCAAGTCCGAGCCGGGCAAGAGCCACATTGAGTCGGGGGTCTTCAACATGGGGCCGCACCCGCTGCCCGGCGGGCGCGTCGTCTTCACCAGCAACCGGGACGGCTTCCGGCCGGCGCACGGCTACCCGGCCGTCGCCCTGCAACTGTTCACGATGGACGACCGCGATACGGACATCGGCTTGGACGAGACGCCGACGAACCTGGAGAAGATCGGCCACCTGAACATCTCCGGCGCCCTGCACCCGGTCGTCCTGAAAGACGGCCGCATCATGTACAGCTCGCTGGAGTCCCAAGGCATCCGCGACTCGATCCTGTGGGGCGTGTGGACAATCCACCCCGATGGCTCGAATTGGAACCCATTGGTGAGCGCGTTCGACCCCGGCAGCGCGCCCAACGGCTTCCACTTCCAGACGCAGCTCTCCGACGGGGCGCTGGTGGTCGAACAGTATTACAACCAGAACAACAGCGGCTTCGGCGCGTACTTCAAGTTGCCGGCCGCCCCGACCAACGGCACCCCCGCCTTCGGGCCGGGGGACATGCGCGACCCGCGCAACCTCGCGTGGCGCCAAGGCCGGCACGACAACGGCCGGCCGCGCGACTACCGCATGCCGTTCATGCCGACCGGGGCCGTCGCACTGACGCCGTTCACGATGGGGTTGGAAGGCCCGGCCGACCACGCGACCATCGGGGACAAGCAGTCGCCGGGCGTCGGCAAGTACACGCACCCGGCCGGCGCGCCGGACAACCACTTGCTGACCGTCTACTCGCCCGGCCCGGTCAACCACCAGTACACATACCTGCCGCAGTTGGACGGCGGCATCTACCTCATCAAGAAGGGCGCCGTCGTGGACGAGCCGGCCCAGATGCTGATGATCAAGAACGACCCGAATTACAACGAGTCGTGGCCGCGGGCCTTGGTTCCGTACGAGCGCATCTACGGCGTGAAGGAACCGGCCGCCCTGCCCCGCGTCGCCAACGACGGCAAGCAGTCGCCGCACCTTCCCGAAGGGACGCCGTTCGGCCTCGTCGGCACGTCCAGCTTCTACAAGCGCGAGAGTTACCCCAACGGCCGCGTCCCGGCCGGGAAAGTGACGGCCGCCTACGCCGGCGGCACCGACCCGTGGAAGGGGCTGGACGCCTTCACCAGTCACGGCAACGGCCCGCCGCTGAACATGCACAACCAAGGCGGCGACGTCGGCCTGTACCAGAACGCGGACATCCACGCCGTCCGCGTCTTGGCGATGGAGCCGACCACCGACCGCAAAGGCGCCGACGCCGGCCGACGCTTCTACAACCACGCCCAGGAGCGCCTGCGCATCCTCGGCGAAATCCCGCTGCGGAAGTTCGGCTTTCGGGGCCAACCACTCGACCCGGACGGCAACCCGGACACCAGCTTCCTCGCCAAACTCCCCGCGGACACGGCCTTCACCTTCCAGACTATCGACCGCCAAGGGATGGCACTGAACATCTCGCAGACGTGGCACCAAGTCCGCCCCGGCGAGGTGCGCGTCAACTGCGGCGGCTGCCACGCCCACAGCCAACAGCCGACCGACTTCGCCAAGACGCTGGCCGCCAAGCCGGACTACAAGGTGTGGGACTTGGTGAACACGACCCCCGTGGTGACGGCCAAGCCGGCCGGCACCATTCCGGGCAAATGGGACGTGAAGGAAGAGACCGGCCTGCGTGACGCCAAGGCCGCCCTGAACGTCGAGTACCACCGCGACGTGAAGCCGATCCTGCAACGCAGTTGCGTCAGTTGCCACACGGGCCAAACCCCCGCCGGCAACCTGAACCTGGACGCCGACGGCGACCTCGTCAGCCTGGAGAACGAAGGCAAGTTCCCCGGCACCTACTACCGCTTGGCCGCCGACGAGCGCGGCAAGTTCGGTCACAAGCCGCCGGCCGGGTGGGACAGTTGGGGCTATCCCAACGCCTCGCGGTACGTCCGCAAGTTCCAGTCCCGCCGCAGCCTGTTGGTGTGGAAAATCTACGGCGAACGCCTCGACGGCTTCAGCAACGATGACCATCCCAGCGAGGAAAAGCCGGGCGGCCCGCTCACTCAACATGGCAAACCTGTGGACGCGGGCAAGAACCGCTCCCGCTACGACCTCGACTTCCTGCCGCCGCAAATGCCCCCACCGGACGCCGTCAAGGACGGCAAAGCCGTCCCGCTCAGCGACGAAGACCGCCGCACCATCACCCGCTGGATCGACCTGGGCTGCCCCATCGACATGGACTACAAGCCCGGCGACCCGGCCCGCCGCGGCCGCGGCTGGATGATGGACGACACCCGCCCCACGCTGGCCGTGACGCTCCCCGCCGCCGGGGCCAACGCCTCGATCACGCGCCTGTTGATCGGCGTCCACGACTACTACACCGGCGTCGATGCCGACAGCCTGAGCGTGACCGCCGACTTCCCCGTGGACGGCATCCCGGCCGGCGAGAACCTTGTCAAGAAGTTCCGCGACAAGTCGCAAGGCGTGAAGGAATACGTGCTGGAAAAGCCGCTCACCGCACTGCCGAAGGGCAAGTTGACAGTGCGTGTGCGGGACAAGGAAGGGAACGTGACGACCGCGGAACGGACGGTGTGGGTGGGGGGCCGGTAGCCCATTGGGAGCGACCGTTTAGCCGCGATGCGAAGGCTTTGCGCAGCGGAGCGCGGGCTGCCCGACGCAATCGCCGCCCTTCTCGTCAGTGATCGCCCGCTGCGCAAGCAAGGGTCAGCGACTTGCCAAAGCGCTGGCTTCCCTGGGTTCAGTCGCTGCCCCTTGCTTGCGCAGCGGGCGATCACTGCTGGTGCGAGGAGATATTGAATGTCAGGGAGGCCGCGCTCCGCTCCGAAGACTCCGCGTCGCGGCTAAACGGTAGCTTACCTCCCCGCCCCCGCACATTTGTCCAACAGCCCCACCACCGCCGCCCGGTACGCCGCCGGGTCCGACGGGCCGAGTTGCCCGTGGCCGGCGTCTTTGATGACGACCAGTTCGGCCCGGCCGCCGATGGCCCGGGCGATGGCCTCCGCTTCTTGCGGCCGCGCGAGGGGGTCGTTGGCGCCGACCAGGACCACCGCTCGGGCCGACGGCGGGAAATGGGCGGCGGCCTCAAGCGGAGAAATCTTGTCGATGTCCGGCATCATGACCGGGGAGACGGCGGACATGCCGGTGTAGGCGACGAAGTCCAGGAACGGCGGGAGTGCCATCCGCGTCCGGTTGCGGGTCGCGGTGCGGAGGTCTTGGTACGGGGCCTCCAAAATGTAGCCGGCCACGCGGTTGCCCAATTCTTCGGCGGCGAACAGGGCGGCGGCGGACCCCATCGACTGGCCCCAGATCACGACGGGCCGGCCGGGGTGATGTTCCCGCAGCCATTCGACCGCGGCGACGACGTCGTGCCGGCCGCCGTACCCGAAGTCGGTCACGTCGCCGGTCGAGTCCCCGTGCGCCCGGAACGAGATCATCATCACCGGACAGCCGGCCTCGGCGGCGAACTCCGCTTCGGGCAGGCACACGGTCCGACTTCTCCCGCTGCCGTGCAGGATCAGGACCACCGGCCGGCCGGGGCTGCCGTCGATGAACCACGCCCCCAGTTCCTGACCGTCCGCGGTAGGCAGGCGAAACGCGGTGACGGCGCCCCAAGCGACCTCGGACGCCGGTTCCGCCCGCACCGGCCCCGACCGCCGCGTGAGGCGGTACACGGCCAGGCAGGAAACCAACAGCCACACCACGACGCAAACGGCGCCGAGGACCGCCAGCCGGGTCAGTTGCATACGCCACGTCATTTTGGGTTTGGGGGAGGGCATCGGGAGTCCGAGGGGAGCGGTGCGAGTGTTGGCCGTCCCGGATTTGTTAGCCGCGACGCGGAGGCTTTGCGCAGCGGAGCGCGTCCCGCGACTGTCACCGAAGTCCGTTCGCCGCCGACACGGGAGACGGCCGGGGGACGCGCTCCGCTGCGCAAAGCCTCTGCGTCGCGGCTAACAAATCGCGGCCCCGCCCACTTCACTTCTTCCCGAAGCAAAACAGGCTCTTCTCGCCGCGGAAGTAGATGTGGCCGTTGGCCACGGCCGGGGAGGCGATCACGTCTTCGCCCAACTCGCTGCGGGCGACCAAGTCGTATTTCTTGGCGGCCTTGAAGGCGAAGACGCTGCCCTTTTCGTTCACCGCGTAAATCGTGTCCTTCACCATGACAGGGGAGGCGAAGAATTGCGCGCCGCCGCCGAGGCGCTCGTTCCAGACTTCGCGGCCGGTCTTGGCCTCGACGCACACGCCCAAGCCCTCCTTGTCCGCGATCCAGAAGACGTAGTCCCCCTTCGCCAGCGGCATCGGCACGTACGGCGTTCCCTTCTTCTTTTCCCACACGGGCTTCTTGGAGGAGCCGTCCGCGTTGATGGCGACCATGTGGCGGTCGCCGCCGCCGTCCCCGGTGACGGCGAACAGCATCCCGTTGTGCAGGAGCGGGCCGGCGACGTTGCGCAGCGGCATCTTCGAGGTGAAGGTCCACGTCCAGTCCCAATTCACGGCCCCGTCCTTCGGGTCGTAGGACGTGATGCCGGCGGTGCTGGAAACGATCAACTCCGGCTTCATCTTGCCGTCCATTAAGAACGGCGTCGCGTAGCTGGCCCGGTGCGGCGTGCGGCTCTTTTGCCAGACGACGTCGCCGGTCTTGGCGTCGTAGGCCACGACTTCGGCCTTGCCGTCCTGGTCGATGTTCAAGATCACCTTGTCGTCGGCGACCATCGGGGAGAGGCCCGCCCCGTGCTGGCTGGCGTAGGCGCCGAGGTCTTTCGACCACAGCGGCTTGCCGGCGTAGTCCCACGCCCCGAGGCTGATCTCCTTGCCGGTCCAGAAGACGGCGTACACGCGCTCGCCGTCGGCCGCCGGCGTGCAGGAGGCGAGGCTGCTCTTTTCGTGCGTCTTCGTGAAGGCGCCCGCCAACTCCTGTCGCCACTTCTCGGCCCCGGTCTTCTCGTCGTAGGCGAGCAGCAGCCGGTGCGCCCCGCCGTCCGTGGCCGTTTCCAGGAAAATCAGCCCCTTGGAGATGACCGGCGAGGAGTACCCGCGGCCGGGGACGGCGATCTTCCACGCGAGGGCCTTCTCGTCCAGCGTGGTCGGGACGCCCTCCTCGTCGGCGACGCCGAAGCCGTTCGGCCCGCGGAAGCGGGTCCAGTCGGCGGCCGGGAGGGAAGCGGCCGAGAGCAACAAGGCGAGAAGGGCAAGCCGGCGGGTATTCATGTGCGTCACAAGGAGGGAGGCCACGGGCGAGGCGTAGGGAGCGATTATCGCACATCGCCGGGCGATGTCACGCTTAAAGATGACGGAGTTGAACCTTGGGCCGCGCCTTACGACATGGCCGGCTCTTGGAACTGCACGCTGGAAATGTGGAGGAGGGAACACACGATCACGCGGTCCGAGTCCTGCTCGTAGACGTACAGCCGGCTCCCCGTCACCATCGAGCATTCCGGGTGGTTGATGCGGTGGACTTGGCCGTCGCTCATGTGGATTTCCAGCGGCAAGAACGGCTGCGCCCGCAGAAAATTTCGCAACGCTTCCGCGTTCATGACTGGGTCTCGCCAGTGGTTGAGATGACCGTCATTATAGCGGGTCGCGTCACGGAATCCCGCGCACGATTGGCGGGCCGATGACGCGCGTGACGCGCACGGGCAGGCGTTGCCACAGGCGGATGAAGCGCTCGTAGCGCGGGTTGTCCGGGCGCAGGTCGGCGGCGGCGCCGTACAGGGCGTACTGCCAGACGGCCGGACTCTCGACCGCCCCCCACTGTTTCTTGAACTTGTAGGTGCTGCCGTCCTTGGTCGCCCGGCCGAAGTCGAAGACGGCCTGGCCGCGCCGGACGGCCCGGTCGAGCAGGTTCCAGTACATGAGCATGTTCGCCGACAGGGCGTTGGCCGCCCGCAGCGTGGACGCGCTGGGCACTTCCGTGATGCCCTTGCCGTGGATCAGCACCGCCCCGGAGACGGCCACGCCCTCGTGCCGCAGGACGCACAACTCGGCCCGGCCGCGGAAGTGTCGCAGCATGGCGCGGAACAGGTTGGCGCTGTAGACCGGCGTGCCGAGGTCGCGCATGTTGGTGCTGAACACGCGGTAAAACTCGGGGAGCAAATCAAGCGCGCCCCAGTGCGTCGTCAGCCCGTTCTTCTCCCCCTTGCGGACTTGGTTGCGAACCTTCGCCGGGAAACTCTCCCACAGCGGCCCGGGGAAGGCCGGCAACGCCAACCGCATGTGAACCTTGCTGCCGCGCGAGCCGTTGAGGCCCGCGTGCGTGACCGGCGTTTCGTGCCGCAACTCGACGTGCCGGACGCGCAGGCGTTGACCCAGTTCCACGGCTTGGGCGATCAGGCCGTCCCTCGCCTCATCGGTGTCGGCCATCACGCCGCCGGTGTTCAGGTACGGCAAGCTCACAAGGAAGCGGCCGAACAGCGTGCTGCGCACGAACGTCAACGGCAGGTAGCCGACGGTCTTCCCGCCGTCCGTCGCTTCGAGCGCGTACGGCGAGTGCCCGAGGCCTTCTTTCAGCACGTACAGCCACAGCGGGTGTTTGGATGGGTGAGCGCGTTCCCCGGCCCACGCATACGCCGTCAGCCGCGGGATCGCGTCGGCGAGGGAAGAACCGGAAAGGAGGCGGACGTCCATCAGTTTCTCGTTTCACAGGTCACCCATCCGCGGCGACCGATTTTCGGCCTGAAGGGCCGATTAACATAGCCCAGCCCGAAAGGGCTGGGTTCACGGGCGGTGATGATTTTCGGTCTGAAGGACCGATTATCTTCCTCCGGTCCCGTGAGGGCCGGATTGTTGTCCGTGGCTTCGGCGTACTCCCAGCCCTTACGGACTGGGCTTTGTTAATCGGTCCTTCAGACCGAAAAACCTTGATGGCCCGTTGTCCCAGCCCTTACGGACTGGGCTATGTTAAGCGGCCCTTCAGGCCGAAAACCGGCAAGACTTCTTGGCTTACACGTACAGCACATCGGTGCCGGGATCGGCATTCCGCGCTCGCTCCGCGAAGCCCGCGTAAAAGAACGAGATGTTGTCGCCGGCGTCACCGCCGAGACGGCCCCGCACTTTGTCCCACGCCAAGATGGCAACCCGTAATGCCGGCTCACCGACCACTAGCACGGGTTGATCCCGTTGGTCGTGCCATAAATAGCGACCGCCGAATTCTCGCCGTCCCACTTCCAAAATGTAGCACCCAAAATCTTGGGCGAGCGTGGTGACTTGGTCCGGCGTCATCTCGGCGACGAACGCGGCGGCCTCCGCAAGCATGGATTCAACGACTGCGAGACTGCCTTCGGAGTAGTCCAGGCCACCACCGTCTCTCGACTCACACATGGCGACTAATTTCGCCGAGGCGGAAGCGATTTGCTCGGGAAGCTCGGCCAATCCAATGCCCTCCAACGCTAACAAGACTTCTGCCACTCGAACTGCGCCCGAAGCCCTTCGTCCAGCGTCGTCTTCGGCTCCCACTTCAACTCGGTCCGCAGCTTGGTCGTGTCCGCGAACGTGGACTTCTGGTCGCCGGGGCGGGCGGGTTGGCGGTTCACGGTGAACTTCTTGCCGGCGATGCGTTCGAGCTTCGCCAACACCTCGTTCAGGCTGACGGCCTCGCCGCCGCCGATGTTGTAAGTCTCGCCGACCGGGGCGTTCGCGGCGGCCACGACGCCGTTGGCGCAGTCGGTTACGAACGTGTTGCCGCGGACCTGTTCGCCGTCGCCGAACACCGTGATCGGCTCGCCCGTCAGCAGCGCGCGGATGAAGATATTGTACGCCATGTCCGGCCGCTGCCGGGGGCCGTAGACGCTGAAGAACCTTAGCACAACCACGGGCGTGCCGAACGTGTCCAAGTACGCCTTGGCCAAGTTCTCGCCGGCCAACTTGGTGACGCCGTAGGGCGAGACCGGCCGCGTCGGCATCGTCTCGTCCCCGTTGGCGAACTTGCCGTACACGGAGGACGTGGACCCGTACACGAACCGTTTCAGCGTCGGCACTTTTCGCACGGCTTCCAGCAGGCGTTGCGTGGCCGTCACGTTGCAGCCGAGGTAGCCGTCGAAGTCCGTCCAGCTCTTTTCCAAGCCCGGCATCGCGGCCAAGTGGTACACCACGTCGGCCCCGGCCACGGCCTCGGCCAACGCGTCGGCCCGCAGGTCCACTGGGTGGAAGCGGAACCCCGGCCGATGCGTCAGGGCCGCGAGGTTCTGTTCCTTCACCGGCTTCGGGTAGTACGGCACAAAGCAGTCGATGCCGTTGACTTCATGCCCGAGGTCCAGCAGCCGTTCCGAGAGGTGGGAGCCGATGAACCCGGCCGCCCCCGTCACCACGTACTTCATGCCCGGCCTCTGCGGATGTGCATTCCGTCGTACATACGGGCCAGTTTACCCATTCGGGTGGCAAAGTTATAGCGCGATTCCACCGTCACCCGCCCCGCGGCGGCGTACCGGCCGCGCAAGCCGTCGTCGTTGACTAACCGCGCCAGACCGTTCACCAGCGCGGAAACGGACCCGGCTTCGACAAGTTCGCCGCTCTCGCCGTGGGCGATCAGCCGGGGCACGCCGTTGACGGCCGTGGCGACCGCCGGGACGCGCATGGCCATCGCTTCGAGCAACACGTTGGGCAACCCCTCACGGAGACTGCTTAACGCGAACACGTCCATCGCCTCATACACGGCCGACAGGTCGGCCCGGTAGCCGAGTAGCCGAATGCGGTCTTGTTGACCCAATTCGCCGATGAGCCGGGTGAGGTTTTCTTTCTCCTCCCCTTCGCCGGCGATCACCAGTTGCACGTCGCGGCCGCTCTTGATGAGTTGATCGCCGGCCCGAATCAGCAGGTCGAAGCCCTTCTCCGGGGATAAACGCCCGACGGCCCCGATGGTGAAGCGCTCCGGCACGTTCAACGCGGTTCGGGCCGCGGCGGGGGATTGCGTGCGGCGGTAGTCCCCGAGGTCGATGCCATTTTCGAGCAGTTCGCACCGCGAGCCGGGCACGCCGGCCTTGCGGCAGGCGTCCATCAAGTCGTCCGAGACGCAGATCACCTTCTCGTAATGCCGCAGCACCAGCCGGTCAATCATGTAGTACAGCGGCGTGCGGCCGGTCCGCTGAACCCAGCCGTGGACGGTGGTGACGAGCCGCATCGGGTGGAATCGCTTCAGCACGAGGCCGAGGGCGTTCGTCTTGTAGTCGTGCCCGTGCCACACGTCGACGCGGTTCGCCCGGCACACGTCCAGCAAGCGGGGGACGACCCGCCAGTCGAGTGGCCCGCGGTCAGGCACGGAAATCAGGTCAATGTTCTTCTGTTTGGCCTTGGCCCGCAACGTCTGAAAGCCGTCGTCGGCCGGGGCGTGCAGGTAGACGCAGAGCATCCGGTAGCCGGCCGGGGCGAGGTAGCGGGGGGAATTGATGAGCGTCTTGTCCGGGCCGCCGCCGGACCCGCTCAGCACGCGGGCGTCCAAAACTACCGGGCTTGTCGTCGGCGGCCGCATGGCGGTCATTACACGTCTCGTAAGATCATATCCGCGAATCGGGCGGCCTTGGCCGCCCAGCCCTCCGACGCCAAGCGGCGGCGGGCCGTTGCTTGTTCGGCCGGCAAGCCAGTTTCCAATCGCCGGCGCACAGTCGCCGAGAAGGCGGCCGGCGAGGCCACGAGGTCGAGCGCGTCGGCCCATTCTAAGTTGGCCGGCAAATCGCGGGCGACGGCCGGCTTTCCGGTGGCCAAGTATTCCTTCAACTTCAACGGCTGCATCGCCCGCGTCACCGGCTGGTCCACGTAGGGCATCACCAGCACCGCTGCCTCGCGGGCCAGCGCCGGCAGTTGCTTAAACGCCAGCGGCCCCAACATCTTCACGCGCGGCATGGCCTTCAGCGCCGGGTCCGGGTCTTGCGGCGGCCCGGCCAGCACGACGGTTCCCCGCGTCAGGTCGCGGGCCAACTCCCGCACCCACGCGGTATCCATCCGCGGATCGACCACGCCCCAGAACACGACCAGCGGCCGTTCCAGCGTTTCCAATCCCGGCACGGCCTCGCCTGGCGCCGCCCAAAAGTCGGTGTCCACGCCGTGCGTCAACAGGTGCGACTCGCGGCCCATCGCCCGCAGGCGGCCCCGCAAGTTCTCGCTGACGGCCACGATGCGGTCGGCCTTGGCGACGACGGTCTCTTCCAGCCGGGCCATCGTCTTGCGGTCCAACCCCGGCCACTGGCCGAAGTCGTCCACGCAGTAATACACCCACCGCCGGACCGGCAGCGCGCCCATCAAGTCGGCGACCACCGGCAGGGTCGTGACGGCGACCGGCACATCCGGCATGGCCCGCACAATCGGCACAAGCTGCCCCAAGAGTAGCTTACGATTTAGCGCCCGGTCGATTTTCCGGGTCAGCCACGGCCACATCTTCGGGTGGGCGACCGCCAACCCCGCCGGCAACGGCTCCGCGGCTTCCCCGCTTTTCTTGGCGAACCAGTGCCGAAACTTCCCCGCCGCCCGCTTCATGGTGGCCAAGTCCAATCGCGGCGTCCGCGTGCCAATCGTGTTGACCCACGTGACGGGGTGTTCCGGCAAAAGATGGCGAATGAGGTGCTGGGCGCTGGACGGGTGCCGCCCCCAGTCGTCGGCGAACACGAGGAGGGGGGTGGTCATGGGGAAAGCGTAGGACACGCGGCCGGCGTCAGTCGGTGAGGCCAAGTTCTTGGGGCGTGGCGGCGGGCGCGAGGTAAAAGCCGAAAAGCATTAATTGGTGACTGCCCATGCGCTCCAACTTCCGGCGAATCTGCTCTGGGGGCAATTCGGGAAACATGAACAAGCATTGATCGTAAATATGGTTGAATTGTTCGGCGGTCGGTTTCGGCAGCGCTTCACCTTCAGCCCACTTCTCTTACATGGCCGTCCCCCTTTTTCTAGGTCGTTAATCGGTCAACCCGAGTTCTTGGGGGCTGACGGGGGCGAGCAATTTCATGCTCAGCGCCTTCAACTGGTCCACACTCATCCGCTCCAACTTCTGGCGAATCTGCTCGGGAGGCAACTGCGAGAATTTGCTTTGACACAAGTTGAAGACGAGTTCGAGGCTCGCCTTCTTCATTCCCTTCTCTTCACCCTCTTCAAACCACGTCTTGTTCATGACACTCACCCTTTCGTATCTGCGGTCCTTCAACAGCACATTTAAATCCACCCGCTGGTCGTCCGCCAGCGTTGTGTAACTCTGGATCAGGTCGAGCAGGGCGTGCTTCTTCTCGGCGTCCAGGTCGCTCTCGGCCACCCGGCGCATCGCCTCGGCGGCGGCTTCGACTTGGCCGGCCCGGTCCCGCTGCATCAGCGTGGACCACGCGACGGCGAACGGGTTCGGGTGGTCCGCGTAATCCTCCGCGCGCAGACCGCGGGGGGCCACGTAGTCGTATTCGAACCGCAGGATTCGCCGCTCCCAGAACCAGACTTCGAAGGCGTCCGCGCCCCGGCCGTCCAGCCGCAGGTTGAGGAAGATGGCGACGGGCAGCACGTCCCGCCCGGTCCGCTTCCGCACCGCCATGGTGTAATCGTACATCCGCTCCCGGAATTCCGTAAGGCGTTCCGAGCTTTCCGCCTCGATCAGGATGAGGGCCAGCGACTCCCGCGGCTCGTTCTCGCGCGGCGGGTCGGCCGGGACGGTCGGCAGCATCGCCAGCACGTCCACGACGAGCTTCTCGCCCCGCGGCGGTTCCGGGAACACTTCCTGCTCCAGCCACTCCACTTGGTCGAAGCGGAACCGCGGCGCCCACGCCGGGTAGAAGACCGCGAAGAAGTCCGCCAGGAACAGGTGCAGTTGCCGCTTGAAGAATTGGTCGTGGTTCACGGAAAGTTCCTCACGCCGACATCACCTTCGCCAACAGCAGCACAATGATCGCCGACCCGAACAGCAGCCGGTACGCCACGAAGCCGACGGTGGACCGCCGCTTCAGGAAGGCCATCAGCCACGCGATGGCGGCGTAGCCGACGACGGCGGCGGTGGCCGTGCCGACGATGAGCGGCACGTACTGGTCCGGGGACGCCAGCAGGTCG
>JAYUGD010000593.1:0-4723 GCA_043767785.1 Zavarzinella sp.
GACGGGATAAGCCTGCATCGGCGAGCACTCCAACGGGGATCGCTCGATGATACGCCGCCGCCCGAGGGAGCGCAAGACGGAAACTGAAAATGCTCTAGCGACAAAGGGCCCAACTCTCGGGGCCTACGCCGCGAAGGTCTTCGTAGGCTTGCAGACGAGCGCCGACAAAGTGTTTATTCTCAGTCGTCGCGGAAAACGCTATTTCAGCGAGGCACTTCAAAGCGAAGTCGATCTGGAGCCGACATGGGTGCATCCCTTGCTCAAAGGGAGCGTCCACATGAAACGCTGGGTGCCACTAGATTCCGATCAAGTGGTGTTGTTTCCGTACCAGCGGGGAGCACGAGGGTTCGAGTTGGTATCTGACAAGGAATTGCGGGAGGGAAGTCCCGCTACTTGGGCTTACTTTCAAAAGTGTAGGCCGACCTTGAGCCAACGAGAGCGAGGAACTTTCGAGGGCGAAAATTGGTATGGCTATGTGTACCCCAAGAACCTGGAGTCAGTGAGCCTGCCAAAACTTCTAACGCCATCTTTGGCACAGCGAGGACAGTTTTCGCTCGACAGTACGGGTAATCAGTTCTTCGTCGGAAGTGGCGGAGGAGGGGGAGGAGGGTACGGTATTCTCCTACATGATCCGAGCATGCACGAATACGTCCTGGGCTTGTTGAATAGTTCCCTTTTGAATTGGTTTGTCCAGAGAATAACGACTCCGTTCCATAGTGGATGGTTTGCTTATAACAAACAATTCATCGAACAGATCCCAATACGACTGCCGGACAACGCGAAGGAACGACAGATAGCGGAACGCATCACTGAATCGGTTCGCCGAGTCTGCGATGCAAAGGTGAAGATGCGGGCCGGCAAACTCTCCGACCGCGAGCGGCAGTCGCTTGAAGGCGAGATCGAGTCGCTCGAACACCGGATCGACGAGGCGGTGTTCAAGCTCTATGGCGTCGAGGGCTTGCCGAGCGATGAGACGCCCCAGCCGGCGAACGGCGTAGAGCCATTCCGCACCAGTCTGGCGGATTGGGCCGACGAAAATGCCGAACACTGGGGCGACGAACTGAGGTCCGACGACGTGGAAGGGTTTACTGGACGGAGGTTTTGAGCATGCCGCGCCCATCGGTGTTCGCCGACACGAGCTTCTTTATCGCGCTCGAAAACAAGGACGACCCCTGCCACGAGCGGGCCAAGAAGCTCGACCGGAAACTGCTGAAGCAGAAAGTCCCCTACCTTCTGCACCGCGGGATTCAACCCCATCGAGCAGGTCTTCTCGAAGATCAAAAACGAGCTCCGGCGGCGGGAACCGCGGACCATCGACGCCTTGGAAACGGCCTTCGGCGACTCTCTCGACTGGATCACGCGGACCGACGCCGTCAACTACTTCCGCCACGCCGGGTACCCGCTTCATGGAAACTGAAAATGCTCTAATTCGTAGTTATTGCCGCTTCGTGCGGGATTGGCGTGGATGGGTAGTATTCTACCAGAGAGACATGGTTGAGGACGATTCCTATGCATCGGCCACGGAACACCCCGCCATGCCCACGCAAAACCGCGGGCGTGCCACCAACCAACGGACCGCATGAACTGCCGGTGGTGGAGTACGGTGTCATCTCCAACGGCCCGCCAAAACAAAAGCGATTTCGCAACCGAAGCGTCAGCGAGGACGGCGAGCCAGAAGCGTTAGCGACTGGAGGAACTTCCTGCGTCAGTGCGCCGAGGGCCGAGTCTTCGAGGCCCGGCCCGCGGGGGCGAACAATTGGCGCCCGGAACGGCGGGCAGTCGCTGGCTGTGGGGGCGGGCTTCGAAGACTCGCCCTTTTGGGGTCGCGTGGGTGGCGGGTCCTCCAGGCGCTAACGCTACTGGCTCGCCTTCCTCGCTGACGCTCGGCTGCGAAGACTTCAGTTCACGAAGACGAACTCGTTGCTGTTGAACAGCACGCGGCACAGGCTGGGCCAGCCGTGTTTTGTCGCGTGCTCGAGCAACGCTTTCTCTTCTCCCGTCGTCGGCAATCTTCCCCAGCACCACGTTGTGGCCAGGCGTAATTTCGCTTCGGGGGTCTTTGCCTCTTCGTTTAGTCGCTTCGCCAAGTGGTCAGCGTGGCGGAGCATGAAGGCGCTGTTCCACATGGCGAGGGCTTGTTGCACCGTGACGCTGTTGACGCGCAGGGGGGCGAGGGTGTCGCCGGCGGGGCAGTCGAGGCTGTCCATGAGGGGGTCGGGGAGGGTGCGAAAGAGGAAGCGGTAGACGCTGCGGCGGCGGCCGGCGTCGGCGTCGAGGTCGAAGGCGGCGTAGTCCACGACCGGGGTGACGTGAACGCCGGGGCGCAGGGCGAATTGGCGGTCGCTCGGGCCGCCCATCGTCAGGTCGAGGCGGCCGGCGGCCAGCAGGACGGTGTCGCGGATTTGCTCCGCGTCCAGCCGTTGGCGGTTCATGCGGGCCAGCCAATGATTCTCCGGGTCTTCGGATTGCGGATTGCGGATTGCGGATTGCGGATTGAAAACCAAGCCGCCGAAGACCGCCGGCCCCGTCCGCGGCTTGTCTTCAATCCGCAATCCGAAATCCGCAATCCGAAATTGTGTTGATTGGCGGTAGGTCTCCGAAGTGACGATCAAGCGGTGCAAGTCCTTGAGGGATTGTTTGCCGTCGCGGAAGTCGGCGGCGAGCCAGTCGAGGAGTTCGGGGTGCGACGGCTTGCCGCCCATGGCACCGAAGTCGTTGACGGTGGGGACGAGGCCGGCGCCGAAGTGCCAGGCCCAGACGCGGTTGACGATTGAGCGCCAGACGAGCGGGTTGTCCTTGCTCGTCAGCCACTCGGCGAGGGCGGCGCGGCGGGCGGCTTCGTCGTCGGCGTTGGCGAGTTTGAACCGCGACGGCAGGGGGACGCTCTCCAAGCTGCCGGGGGCGGCGACGGCCATCGGCTTGGAAATCTCGCCGCGATTCAGCATGTTCACCACGCGCGGCTTCGGGCTGCCCTGATGGCCGCCGTCCGGAATGATCGTTGAGCCGACGGCGTACACCAGCGCCCGCGCCGGCAGGGCGGCGAGGGCGGCTTCCACTTTTTGCAGACCTTCAATGCGGATGTACTCGCCCACGGCCGCGTCCGGCCATTGGGCCAGCGGCGTCGCCAGGCGGGTTTGCAGGGCGACCGACAGGGCCGGGGGGACCATCGACGCTGACGTGGCGCTGAGGCGGAACTTGCCGATGATGTGCCCGGTGCCGTGCAGTTGCTTCAGCGTGACGACGACCTTGCTCCCGGCCGGGACTGTCACGGCTTTGCTCAACGGCAGTACGGCGACATGCGGCTTGCCGACTTCCGGGTGGATGCCCCACGCGGTCTTTTCGTTCCCATCCAAGGCGTGTTGAATCGTCCAGTCGGTCTGGTTGAAGTCGGCGGTGGCCCCGGCGATGGTGAGCGTCTCGGGCTTCTCGGCGCCGGCCTTGAAGAGCTGTACTGCGATCTCGGTCAGGTGCAGGTTGCCGTTGTCTTGGCGGCCGGGGCCGTGCAGGGGCAGGGCTTTGTCGGTCAACACTTCCAAGCGCAGGCCGGTGAACTGCTCGCCGGGGACGGTGGCCGTCACCGTCACCGTCTCCATGTCTGGCCGCTTGCCTTGGGAGAGAATCGAGCCGTCCGGTTTGCGGACCAGCTCGGCGCCGCCGGCCGAGGTGTAGGTCTCCGGCGTCAGCACCTTCCACTGGGCGTCGGCAATCTTGCGGGCGTCCACGATTTCGGCGGCTCGGCGGCGAAGTTGATCGGAAGGGCCTTCGATCATCCCGGCGGTCAAGTTCCGCTTTTGCACCAACAGGGCGGCCCGCTTGGCGGCGACGGCCGGGTCGGCGTCGGCCGGGCGGTTGCCGCGGTCGGCCCCGGCGAAGACGGCTTGCAGGGCGTAATAGTCGGCCTGCGGGATCGGGTCGAACTTGTGGTCGTGGCAGCGGGCGCAGTGGACGGTCGTGCTGGTGAAGGTCTGCATCACCGTGGTCACGATGTCGTCGCGGTCCAAGTACCGGCCCATCTGGCGGTCGAGCGTGTCCTCGCGGATGTCGCGCAGCGTGCTCTCGTCCCACGGCCCGGCGGCCAGCAGGCCCAAGGCGACGGTCGCCCGCGGGTCGTCCGGGTACAGGGCGTCGCCGGCCACCTGTTCCCGGACGAAGCGCGAATATGACGTGTCGCCGTTGAACGCGTTGATGAGGTAGTCGCGGTACGGCCACGCGTGTTCCCGCACGCGGTCCTGGTCGTGGCCGTGCGTCTCCGCGAAGTGGACGGCGTCCATCCACCGCCGGGCCTGACGCTCCCCGTGCCGCGGGGACGTGAGCAGTCGGTCAACCAGCTTGGTGTAAGCGTCCGGCGAAGCGTCCGCGAGGAAGGCGTCGATCTCCGCCGGCGTCGGCGGCAACCCGGTCAGGTCGTGCGTGACGCGGCGAATCAGCGTCCGCTGGTCGGCCGGCGCGGCGGCCGTCAGCTTCTTCTCGGCCAGTTTCACCCACACGAAGGCATCCACCGGGTTGGCCGCCCCCGCCGGGACCGCCGGCTTTTTGAGGGGTTGAACCGCCCACCAGTCCGCGGCCTTGACCGGGACTTCGGCGGCCGGCGCGTGGGCCAGCGTGACGACGGCAACGAGCAGGGCGAGCGGACAGCCGCGAACCATCAGGCGCTCTCCGGAAGGAGACGGGGCGGGATTGAGTATTGTCGCAGCGACGGGGGGCGATTGCAAACCCAAAGCGA
>JAYUGD010000594.1:0-4721 GCA_043767785.1 Zavarzinella sp.
GACGTTTCCGCTTGTTTGTCCCGTGTCCCATCCGTGCCTTTCATCCGTCTTCGGTTTGAGATCGGTATTGGTCTTCTGTTTTCATCCGTGTTTCGTCCGTGTTCGATCCGTGGCTAAAAATGCCTTTTCCGTGTCCCGGCGCCGCGCTCCACTCCGAAGCGTCGCGTCGCGGCTAAACAGGTTGCTCCCAGTTGGTAAACTAACCGCCAACCGCCCCGCAGGACCACCGGATGACCGCCGTCAAACCCGTCACCGTCACCGATTTCCGCTCGGCCCGGGCGCAGGACCGCCGGCTCGGGGTGCTGACGGCCTACGACTACTCGACGGCCAAGTTGTTGGATGCCGCCGGCGTGGACGCGATTCTCGTCGGCGACTCCCTCGGCATGGTCGTGCAAGGGCACGCGACGAGTTTGCCGGTCACGCTCGACGAGATGATCTACCACACTAAATGCGTCGTCCGCGGGACGAAGCGGGCGATGGTCATCACCGATTTGCCGTTCATGACGTTCCAACTCGGGCCGACGCAAGCTCTGGAATCGGCCGGGCGGGTGTTGAAGGAAGCCGGGGCGAACGCGGTGAAGTTGGAAGGGGGCGTGCGCTGCCGAGAGAGCATCGCCGCCGTCGTCGCGGCCGGCATCCCGGTGATGGGGCACATCGGCCTAACCCCGCAGTCGGTGAACGGCTTCGGCGGGTTCCGCGTGCAGCGCGACACGGAACAGTTGCTCGCGGATGCTAAGGCCGTCGAGGAGGCCGGGGCCTTCGCGATGGTCGTCGAGTGCGTCCCCGCGGACATCGTGCGCCAAATCCGCGAAGCGACGGCGATCCCCCTCATCGGCATCGGCGCCGGCCCGGGGTGCGACGGCCAAGTGCTGGTGATCCAAGACATGCTCGGCCTGTACGGCGACTTGGCCCCCAAGTTCGTGAAGGTGTACGCCAACCTCGGCGAGCAAATCACCGCCGCCGTCCGGGCGTACTGCCGCGAGGTGCAGGACGGCGCTTTCCCGGCCGAAGGGCACACCTTTCGATGAGCACAGCGTTGGACAGTCGTCCGACAATTTTGGCCCCGGCGATGGCCTCGCGAACTATTTGTTAAAAAATGAGCCGGTCATGAAAGACTGGTTGCCGCCCCGCGTATTCACTTCGCCGGGGCGTTTTCTTTTCTCCGCGCCGTTGTCTATTACTGACGCACGGCGCGTGGGTCGTCCACATCGATCCTCGCCCCGCTTTTTATTTTCGGCATGCAACCCGGGCATTTGTCCCGGCATGCCAGTCTTGGTCGGTATTTTGTTTCTTTTCATCTTCTTTTTTTGGAGTGTTGAGCATGAGTCATCTGAATTCGTCGGCCGCCGGGAAACTGTCTTGGGCCGACCGCCTGAAGCAACTGGTCGACGCCGACCCGAAGCAAGAGACCGAAGCCTCCCGCGACTACTTCCACCGCCGTTCCGCGCTCATGGCGCTGGTCGCCGCCCCGGCCGCCGCCCTGTTGGCGTCGGCGGGGACGGCCGAAGCCGCCGGCCCCGCGCCGGCCGTCGGCAGCAACGCCAAGGACTTCAAGTCCATTCGGACCCACGAGAATGCCCACGTCGCTTTCTTGGAAGGCGCCCTCGGCGTCTTGGCCCGGCCGAAGCCGACCTTCAAGAACTTGGAACAGCGGCGGTTCATTGACTTCGTCCGCGTCTCGCAAGCCTTGGAGAACACCGGCGTCGGCGCCTACCTCGGCGCCACCCCGTTCGTTCAGGATCCCGATTACCTCTCCGCCGCCGCGTCGATCGCGTTGGTCGAGGCCCGGCACGCCGGCTTTCTCAACGTGTACATCGGCGACCCGATCACCGGCGGCCCGCTGGACAGCACCGAAGACCGGGCCTTCGACGAGCCGCTGACGCCCGAACAAGTCCGCGCCGCGGCCGGCGGGTTCATCAAGAACCTCAACGGCGGCCCGCCGATCGACTACGACGATTCGTACGTGATGATGGACCCCAAAAAGCCCTTCCGGTCCCCGGGGAACGATCTGGCGATCCTCAACTTCGCCCTCGCGCTCGAGTACCTCGAAGCCGAGTTTTACAACATCAACATCCCCAAGTTCTTCAAGGGCAAGTAACCCCCGCGCGACACGGCGGTCGCCCCGCTGTCTTTGGCCCCCTCTGGCCGACCGCGCGCCCCATCGGCGTGAGTGGTCGGCCGGGCGGCGGCCCCGCACCGTCACGCCCTGCCCTCACGACCTCATTCCGGCGGCCATTATCGGCCGCCCAATCCATACTCCAATTGCGAGCCATCACATGAACTTCTTTACTCGCGCGAGGCGGCCGTCCGGCCCCCGCCGAGCTTGTTTGACGTTGAACCACTTGGAAGCGCGGGACGTCCCGGCAGGGACTGTCACGGCCACCTTCGCGGCCGGCGTCTTGACGCTGACCGGCGACAAGGCCGCCAACAATGTCGTGCTGACCCAAACGGGCGCGACGATTCAACTGTCCGGGACCGGCACCGCCTTCACCGGCGGGACGTCGTTCACGGGCGTCACCGCCGTCCGGGCGGCCTTGGGCGAGGGCAATGACGTCTTCGCCATCAGCCCCACGGCCGACTTTAAGTTAAACAGGGCCGTCACCGTCAACCTCGGCAACGGCGACAACGACTTTACCTTGGACACCGCCGGCAAGATCGATCTCGGCGGCGTGGCCGTCACGGGCGGGACCGGCTCGGACACGGTCGTTGTGTCCGGCGGGGCCGGGCGTGGCAGCCGGGTCGTCGGCGGCGCCGCGTTCACTTACAACGGCGGCGAGAGCGCGACGACGTTCGCCGACGTCGCCTTCGGCGGCCCCGGCGGCGTGGCCGTCTCGGCCACCGGGGCCGGCAACGCCAGTTCGTTGTCGGCCACGGCCGTCACCGTGGCCAACACGCTGACGGCGGCGTTCGGCACGTCGTTCGGCCGCTTGGCCTTCGACGGCGGCACCTTCGGCGACCTCCGAATCAGCGGCGCGACGGCGACGGCGCAATTGGACGGCGTCACCGTGCTGGGCGACGCGACCGTCACGGCCGTCAACGGCCCGCTCTTGTCGGCGGCCGACACGACCATCAATGGAAAGCTGACGCTCGCCGCGTCGACCACGACCGGCACGGCGTCGGCCAATTGGTCGGGGGACAACACGGTGGGGGGCATCTCGGTGACGGGGCGGTTCGTCTCCCTGTTTACCGGATTGAACCCGGCCGACCGCTTGACTGTGGCCGACGACGTGGTGTTGTCCGCCGCGGGGACGGCGGCCCTCCGCGTGTCCGACGGGACGTTCGCCGCCCGCACCGTGACCGTGACCGGGCCGACCGCCGCGACGGTCGATGCCGACGGCGCCGCCGTCACGCTGGGCGGCGACCTGACGGTGACGGCCCAACGGCTTGCGTCCCTGAGTCAGACGGCCGGCACGGTCGATGCCCGGAATGTGACGCTGAAGGCCTTCACCGGCACGGCCAATCTGAGCATCACGGACTTGGCCACCGGATTCGCCGCGACGGGCAAGCTGCGCGTCGCCGCGACGGCCGGGGCGACGGCCGACGTGACGGCCGGCACGCTCTCGGCGCGGGACTTCGCCGTCGGGGCTTCCAGCGGGCCGGCGACTCTGACCCTCGCGGAAGGCGCCGGGGCGCTGACGGCCCGCAACCTGACGGTGGCGTCGGATTTGAGTGACGCGACCCTCACGGCGGGCGGGGCAGCGGTCGCCCTGACGGGAAACGCCGTGATCCGCGGCGGGAGGACTGCTGACTTAAGTGTCTCGGCCGGGTCATTCGCCGGGCGCGGGCTGACAGTGACGTCGGCCGGCCGGGCGTCGGCCGAAACGGCCGGCACGGCGACCGGCGTGACGCTCTCCGGCGACGCCCGCGTGGCCGGGGCCGCGAAATCGACCCTGACGCTCCGGGCCGGGCCGTTCACCGGGCAAAACTTGACGGTCAGTTCGGCGCGCGGGTTGGCGACGTTCAACGCCCGCAACCCGTCGGTGACGCTGGCCGGCGGGCTGACGGTGGCGAGCGCGTTCGCCACCGCCGTCACGCTGAACACCGCCGCCCTCAGCGAAGTGGGCGGGGATGTCCGGGTGACCGGCGGCGGCGGGCAGGACGAGGTCACGGCGTCGGCCATGTTTCAGGCCGACCGGAACGTCGTCCTCAACCTCATGGGCGGGGACAACACCGTGAGCCTTGGCGACACGTCGGGCGCGCTGGCCGTCGGCGGCAACCTGTCTGTCCTGACGGGGGACGGCGACGACACGGTGACCGTGCTTGGCGTGACGGTCGCCGGCGTCTCCAACTTCATGACGGGCAACGGGTCGGACCTGTTGTCCATTGACGCGGCCGCCGCGTTCACCGGCGAAGTGACGGCGAACTTGGGGGCCGGCAACGACTTCCTCGACATCGCCCAAAACACCGGCTCGACCACCGGCGTCACGTTCGCCGGCCGGGCCGCGTTCTTGCTCGGGGCCGGCAACGACCAGCTCCGGTTAGGGCTGGCCGTCGCCGCCGACGGGGACCCCAACAGTTCCGTCGCGTTCAATGGCTCGGGAAGTGTCATTGACGGCGGCGCCGGGGCGGACACGTTTGCCGCCGCCAACGGTCAGTTCACCGGGCTGACGCCCATCGGTTTCTAAGCCGTGTTCGGGACGACGTAGCAGGTGGCCGGGGGTTTTCGGTCCAACGGACCGCTTATACGGCACGCGGCCAAGAATAATGCCAACGGTGGTCGG
>JAYUGD010000595.1:0-1581 GCA_043767785.1 Zavarzinella sp.
GGGGCGACGGACTGTAGCCCGTGGGTGAGGCTTGGCGAACCCCGGGACGATTGGGTGAGGCTTGGCGAACCCCGGGACATCAAAACACCCGGAGGCGCACCACGCCCATGCGCCAATCCTTAAACGCGGGCGCCAGGGTGAGCAGCCCAACCGTCACGAAGTCGAACCGGCAGGCGACGCCGTACCCGCTGTCGGGCGAGACGTTGAACGTCCACACCGACCCCTCCGGGATGGGCCGCGTCGCCTCCGGCTTCAGCGTGCGGCGGATGGCGTCCACGGTCTTGTCCGCGTCGGCGGTCGTCTCCGCGTCCTGCCAGTGGCGGAAGACGCCGTCGCTGGCGACCAGGCGGCTCATCAGGGGGTTCAACGCGGCCGCGTGCTGGTGGGCACGGACGACGCCGCGGACGCGCACCGTGTCCGTGCTGGCGTCGGCGAGGATGCGCCGCGTGGGCTTGGGCCCGAAGACCAGCGACCGGTCGAAGCCCAGCGCCGGCTCGTCGGCGAACACGGTGAAGTCGTTCCACATGAAGCCGACGGCCCGCGGCCGCGTCGGTTCCTCGGGCGTGAAGTCGCGGAAGAACTCGTCCGCCACGGCCAACACGGCGGGGTCGTCCCCCAGCCAGCCGGCCCGCGCCGCGTGGTACGCCTTCTGGTTCAACTTGCCCAACAGGTGAAACCGCGGCGACCCGGCGGCCGCCAACAACTCGCGCGGGTCGTACCCCGGCTCCATGCCGCCGTGGTTCATTTGCAGGACGTCGGCGCTGGTCCCGACGTAATTGACGACCGGCAACAGGTCGTAGGCCCGCATGACCTTGGTGATGTTGGCCGTCTGCCCGTACTTGGCCTTGAGTTCGGCGAGGAACCCGTACCGCGACGCGATGTTGAAATCCTCGTGGTTGCCGCGGGTGAGGTGGACCAGGTCCGGGTTGGCCGCCTTGAGCCGGAACAGCGTGTACAGCACCTCGACGCCGTAGGCCCCGCGGTCGGTGAAGTCGCCCAGGAAAATGAAGTGGTGCTTCGCCCCGCGGAGCTTAAACCCGTCCAGGATTTCGCGCTGGTTCAACTCGTCCAACACTCCCATCAACGACCGCACGTCGCCGTGCAAATCCCCCATGACAATCGCCACCGCGTCGGCCGGCAACACCAACTTCGCCGCGAACGGCTGGAACGGAATTTCGTTCCCACCGTACCAACTGCGGGTCGCATCAAAGAACAGCTTGGCGTCCGGGCCTTTGCCGACCCACTTTTTCCCGTCGCCGAGCGCCCCCTCTCGCTCGCCATTCAAAAACCCGTCCAACGCCCGCTCAAAGTCGGCGAACGCCGGCAACGGCAACACCTTGTTGTCCGGCGGCTGCCCCTTGAGGTCCCGATTCGCCGGCAACTTGGCGCACGCCGCCCGCCACTGCTTGAAATCCGGCATCGCCGGCTCCTCGGCCGGCAGGAGCGACGGGAAGAGAACCACCGTCAGCAAGGAGATTGCACGAAGCATGACGGGCGGTGTCCTGAGATGAGGAAAGGCGATCAGTGGGAGCGAACGGGGACAAGGGCCAATTTTACATGGTTTTTGACCCCGGATGGGGT